>NZ_JAZDAR010000033.1:0-35791 GCF_036680945.1 Pseudoalteromonas sp. P80D2 | reverse complement strand
TTTACTTTCATGATTACTGACTCCAAAAAGGTGTCTACTTTTATGGAGTCAGATCAATAAGCTAAAAAAGTGGTCGCTAGGTTTAGTTAAAAGGGTAGCAGCGGGTTTACCCCGCGTAATTTTAATTTCACCGTTGCGCGATATGAAATCGCGCCTACGGCTAATTTCCTACAACCAAATCTTTTGTAGTTCTGGCCATTGTTTTTCAAATTGTGCACTTGGTTTTGCTTTAAAGTCGCTGCGCACGAATTGATTCATCTTACCTTCTACATAGGCGAGTAAGAAGTTGGCTAGGGTGCTTTCGTCTGACTGGAATGCTTTACCTTCGCGAAGTTTGCGTTCGCGTAGCACTTGCTTGAACTGAGTTTCTAGCTTTTCAAATAAGCCCTGTACACGTTCACGTAAACGCTCTTGTTCACCTTGTAAGGCATCACCGGTCAAAATGCGGGTAATGCCCGGGTTTTTCTCGGCGAAGGCTAGCAATAACAGCAAAATATTGTATACACGTGTTTGGCTTTCTTTTTCATTTTCTAAAATGAGGTTAATGCGTGATAACAGGGTATCTTCAATAAACTCGATTAGGCCCTCAAACATCCGTGCTTTACTCGGAAAATGACGATATAACGCAGCTTCAGACACACCTACCTCAGCCGCGAGTTTTGCGGTGGTGATACGTTGACCTGGGCTGGTTTCTAACATTTGTGCGAGTGCTTGCAGAATCTGCTCTTTGCGATTACTTCTTTTTGTCGCAGGCATGACCATTCCTTTCTTATAATTTATTACTTGCGCTGTTGGGAGTCAGACAAGCCATTTTTTGTGCAAATGAGTGGCTTATGTTAATGTTTTATTCAGTTTCTTTCCAGCATTTTTACAAACGCTTGGCAAGCTCAGTCATTACGCTCATGGCTAAATCTTTTTTACTTCCCATTGCTAAATCTAGCTGCTCATTGTGCCAGAAGAGTGTTAAAGCATTATGATCAGAATTAAAGCCAAGACCTTCTTTTGATACGTCATTTGCGCAGATCATATCGAGGTTTTTATTCTTTAATTTACCTTGTGCATAGCTTGCAACATCTTGAGTTTCTGCCGCAAAGCCAACGGTATAAGGGCGGTTTTCGCTAAGCGCTGCGACGTTAGCGATGACATCTGGGTTCTTAACTAAAGTGAGGGTTAGTTCATCACCTTGCTTTTTCATCTTTTGCTCATGAATTGCTGCTGCACGGTAATCAGCCACTGCTGCACAGCCGATAAAAGCATCCGATTGCGCGGCTAGCTTCATTGAGGCGGTAAGTAATTGCTCAGCACTTTCTATGTTAGTAAGCAGGGCATTAGCAGGTGCTTTAATTGTTACGGGGCCTGAAATCAGATTTACCTTTGCACCTAGTGCAAGCGCTGCTTCTGCAAGGGCATAACCCATTTTGCCTGAGCTGTGGTTAGAGATATAACGAACAGGGTCGAGGGCTTCTCGGGTTGGTCCTGCAGTAATTGTGATAGTTTTGCCTGCAAGTAATGGCTCTACCTCAGGTTGTGTACAAAGCGCGACTAACTCATGAGGCTCTAACATGCGTCCTGCGCCAACATCACCACAGGCTTGCTCGCCTTTACCTGGGCCCCAAATAGCCACGCCGCGCTCACTTAGTGTGGCAAGGTTTGCTTGTGTAGCAGGGTGGGAATACATTTGTTGGTTCATTGCAGGCGCAACCGCTACCTTTGCAGGGGTAGCCAGTAGTAGGGTTGTTAGTAAGTCATCTGCAATACCCATGGCCATTTTGGCTAAAATATTACTGGTTGCTGGGGCGACTAAAATAAGGTCTGCCCATTTGGCAAATTCGATATGACCCATTGCGGCTTCTGCTGCGGGGTCGAGTAATGAATCAGAAACAATCTCACCGCTAACCGCTTGCATAGTTAAAGGAGTAATAAAGTGTTTTGCTGAGTCGGTCATGACGACTTTTACTTCACAGCCTTGATCTTTTAAACGGCGAACAAGTTCTGCGCATTTATAGGCTGCAATACCACCACTCATACCTAGCAGGATTTTTTTATTTACTGATTTTGTCATTACGTGAAATTTAACCTTTGTCGATATGGGCTAACGATAGCAAATCTTTACCGATAGCATGAAGTTTTCTTTTTTACTGACAGGCAAAAACTGGATTTTATAGTACAGTTTAATAAATGGAATAGTTGTTTTAAGGATGAAGCAATGCCATTAACCGATCTACCTTTATCAGCAAGGCCGCGGGAGAAGTTACTTGCCCAAGGCGCCAAAGCACTCTCAGATGCAGAGTTATTAGCAATCTTCTTACGTACCGGTGTGCCGGGCATGAATGCCATTGAGCTGGCTGAGCACCTGCTCGATATAAACAGCACTTTGCACGACTTATTTAATGCATCTGAACAAGAGTTTTGTGCCCAAAAGGGTTTAGGAGCTGCTAAGTATGTGCAGCTTCAAGCGGTACTTGAGCTAAGCCGGCGCTATATGCTTGAGCAATGTAAGCGCGAGGCTCTATTTACTTCGCCGCAAGCAGTGTATGACTATTTAACTATTCAGCTGCGAGGCTTACAGCAAGAAGTATTTATGGTGCTGTACTTAGATAGTCAAAACCAGCTAATTAAAGACGAAATACTTTTTTACGGCACTATTAATGCCGCTTCTGTTTACCCACGCGAAGTTGTTAAAGCTGCACTGCGTAATAATGCGGCGGCTCTGATACTTGCTCATAACCACCCAAGTGGGGTTGCTGAACCTAGTCAGGCCGATAAATTAATCACCACAAAATTACAGCAAGCCTTAGCCTTAATTGACATAAATGTGCTGGATCACATCATAGTGGGTGGTGAAAATTGTGTTTCGTTTGCCGAAAGAGGGCTTATATAGAGCCAACTGTATTAGAGAGTGTGTTAAAAATGAGCAGTTTAGGGCGATTTTAGAAATTAGTTTAATTTAAATGCAGTTTTTACTTTCCCTAAGGGCATTCGATCTTTATAATTAGCCGCTATCAAATTTACACATGAGCTGATTGGATAAGATCTGTTACTTGATCTTTGCCTGTATAAGCTGTATAAAGAGCGCCCTTCGATTTATCCCGGGGCACAAATACTGGCCTAAGGGAAAATTAAGCTCGAGCGAAGTTATTGGAGATATATAGACATGTCTAAAGTATGTCAAGTTACAGGTAAGCGTCCAGCGGTTGGTAACCACCGTTCACACGCGAGAAACGCGACTAAACGTCGTTTCCTACCTAACCTACAAACTCACCGTTTTTGGGTTGAAAGTGAAAAACGTTTTGTAACACTACGCACTACTACTAAAGGTATGCGTATTATCGATAAAAAAGGCATCGACGCGGTTCTTACAGAAATCCGTGCTCGTGGCGAAAAAGTTTAAGGAACTGAATCATGCGCGATAAGATCCGTTTAGTTTCAACTGCTGGTACTGGTTTTTTCTACACTACCGACAAGAACAAGCGTAACATGCCTGAAAAAATGGAAATCAAAAAATACGATCCTAAAGCTCGTAAACACGTGATTTTCAAAGAAGCTAAAATCAAGTAATTTTAGTTTTCAGAATTCAAAAACCCAGCCTCGGCTGGGTTTTTTGTTTTTTGCAACTTAGAAAGTCTTAATAGGGCACAATAATCTAGCTTGGCTTGCTGTTTTATCTTGCTTAATTATCAATCTAAGCGTAAAATGCGCGCTCATTTCGGCTTATTAAATTTAATTCCTTGCCTTAAACCGACTGGCCGAAACGGTAGAAGGCTCTATTAACCGTAAGGAATATCCATGCGTCATTACGAAATCGTATTCATGGTTCACCCTGATCAGAGTGAGCAAGTACCTGGTATGATCGAACGTTATACTGGTTCTATCACTGAAGCTGGTGGTACTATCCACCGTCTTGAAGACTGGGGCCGTCGTCAATTGGCTTACCCAATCGACAAGCTTCACAAAGCTCATTATGTTCTTATGAACGTTGAAGCACCTACTGAAGTAATCAGCGAGCTAGAAACTACTTTCCGCTACAACGATGCAGTGCTTCGTAACTTAGTTATGCGTACTAAAGACGCTGTAACTGAAGCATCTCCTCTTGCGAAAGAAGAGAAGAAAGAAGCACCAGCTGCTTAATCGTTTTGAGTTCAAGCATGGCGCTTGCAGTTGAGACAAAAAGATGAGCCAACCGCTTAATCCTTATATGAATCAGCTGACATTATCTGGGGTTGTTTGTAAAACACCTAAATATAGTCAAAGCCCTGCTGGTATACCGCATTGTATTTTTGTTCTTGAACATAAATCGATGCAAGTTGAAGCAGACCTTAACCGTAATAGTTATGTCAGGCTTCAAGTTGTTGCCAGCGGCACGCCAATGCAACAACAAACTCAACAATTGCACGTTGGGCAACAAGTGCAAGTGACGGGGTTTTTAAACCGTCACGAAGGCCGAAACGGCTTAAGCCAATTGGTCTTGCATGCTCAACATATAGAAAGAATTTTTTGAGGAATTTTACTCATGGCACGTTATTTCAGACGTCGTAAGTTCTGCCGCTTTAAAGCGGAAGGCGTACAACAAATCGATTATAAAGATCTAGCTACTCTTAGAAACTATGTTACAGAAAGTGGCAAAATCGTACCTAGCCGTATCACAGGTACTAGCGCTAAATATCAGCGTCAGCTAGCAACTGCTATCAAGCGTGCTCGCTACTTAGCCCTTCTTCCATACACTGACTTACATAAGTAAGCAGCGGATTAACAGTTTTTAAAAGGTGTAGAGACATGCAAGTTATTCTACTAGACAAGATCGCAAACCTAGGTGGCCTAGGTGACCAGGTTGTAGTTAAATCTGGCTTCGCACGTAACTTCCTTTTCCCACAAGGTAAGGCAGTTCCTGCAACTAAAGCTAACATCGAAACTTTCGAAGCACGTCGTGCTGATTTAGAAGCTAAGATCGCTGAAGATCTAGCTGCTGCTCAAGCTCGCGCTGACAAGTTAGAAGCATTAGCTGAAGTTACACTAGTTTCTAAAGCTGGTGACGAAGGCAAGTTATTCGGTTCTATCGGTACTCGCGACATCGCTGAAGCTATTTCAGCTGTTGGCGTTGAAGTTGCTAAATCAGAAGTTCGTTTACCTCTAGGTACTATCCGTGAGACTGGCGAATTTGACGTAGCAATCGCAGTACACTCAGACGTATCGGCTACTATCAAAGTAATCGTTATCGCTGAAGCTTAATAGCAATATTAAGTAAAAAAAGCCGCACTTAGGTGCGGCTTTTTTGTGCCCGAAATTTATAAATTGTAGCATTTTGTACCGCTATTGCCTCTTCGTTGATCATCCAATAGTATTGGTTTCTATATTTTAAACATATAAATGCCATCCTATAATCTTACCCATTTTACAAACATACGTTCTTTTTTCTTAATTTTCTTATTCTTATCAGTATAATCGAATGAGTAAAAGTAAATTGGTTAAAATTGACACTGACAACGCTGTCATTTATATTGTGCTGGTTAAAAAGTATTAAGGGGTTGAGGTTGAAAAGTGCATTAGTACCACATGGAATGGGTAAACAAACAGGCTTTACATTAGTAGAAATTCTTATCGTGATCGCTATTTTAGGGATTTTATATAGCGTAGCATTGCCTGCTTACACTGAGCACATGCAACGTAGTCGCCGTGCTGATATTCAACAAGAGTTACTGCAATACAGCGCCAGCCTTGAACGTATTTATTCACGAAATGGCGGCTACCCTAATGCATTCGTAACCCAAAATACCGACTATTACACCTTTACCTACACAGCAACAGATAAAGTATCAGGTGCTGTAAGCGACTTTAAAAATCGTGGCTACAGTTTAAAAGCCGCTCCTAAATCGGGTTCGGCGCAAGCAAGTGATCGCTGTGGTGACTTAACCGTTAAACATGATGGTAGTTATAGCGCTTCATTTAGTGATTGCTGGGAGTAACACAATTGCGTCGAATTGCAGGGTTTACCTTAATTGAGTTAATGGTTGTGCTGAGTGTTATTGGCATTATGGCAGCCCTTGCTTTTCCGTCTTTTAGCCAACAAATTTTGCAAGATCGCGTGGTAACAACTGCAAATCAATTAAATAGCGCCTATAAATTTGCACGCAGTGAAGCGGTCAAACGCGACAAACCTATTAACCTAGTTGTCAGTAATAATAGCTGGCAAGTGATCCTCAACGAGGGCGGGGTAGACACAGTTTTAAAAGAATTTTCGGTCACAAAAAGCGGTGTTACCGTCAATTTAGTCGCATTGGCTATTAGTGCCAGTGGCGAAGTTGATAAACAAGCTGAAATTTTAGTCAAAGATGAACACACAAACACCACAGATTACGTGATGTGTGTGCTTAAAAGTGGCCAAAACTGGTTAGTAGAAAATTCACAGCGAGGATGTGCATGAATAAGCAGGCAGGCTTTTCATTATTAGAAGTGATGATTTCAGTGGTGATCGCTGGCATCGCATTATTAGGCTTGGCGGCAGCGCAGCTCAAATCGCTGCAATATGCAACCAATAGCTTTAATTACACCGTGTCACTTATTCAAGGGCAAAATACCATTGAGCGTTTGTGGCCGCGTATTTGTGAAATTCAAAAAACCAATACCGCACTTTTTCAAGACGCGACATTTAGAGCTTCCCTCGCGCCACAAGTGAGTGATTATCAACTGACAATCCCAGCTACTTACAGTGATGATATGCAAGTTAATGTGGCTTGGGTTGATAAGCGCATGACAGATAATGCAGAAAATCAAATTAGTCTAAATGCCAGTTTCCCTGATTTAACGGCGGTTTGCTCATGAATAAACGCGTTCAGGGTTTTACCTTAGTTGAACTGATGGTGGCATTGGCAGCAGGTGCTTTTTTATTAGCTGGGGTGAGCTGGTCTTACTCGGCGATTAAAAGCACGATTGAGGTGAGTAAAGAGCTTGAAAACGCTCAAGAAGTGATTCGCTATACCAGTAAAGTATTCAACCGCAGCATAAAGCAAACACAACTAACACCCACCATAAGTGCAGATAAAAGCACGATTACTATTACTCAGCCAAGTGGTGTCATTGCCTGTGATGGCTCTGCAACAACTGCGCAGGTGGTTGAAGTATATAGCTTAAATGGCAGTAACTTAATGTGTTCACTCGATGGTGCTGCCTCAGAGCGATTACTGACAGGTATCGAAGCTTTGTCATTTGATATCGCCGGGGAGCTTGTTACCGTTACTGTAAAGCCAAATGATTTACCTGCTCAATTTGGCAATGGCATTAATATTGATATTGCCTTAACCAATGCAATATTAGTCAAAGCATACGGAGCTGGCAGTGTATAACAAGCAAAATGGTTTTACCCTAATAACAGTGTTGATCTTGACCAGTATGGCCAGCATCGTGGTGCTTAGTTCGCTGCGTGAAAACATTGTTCAAGAGCGCTTAAGTGGTAACTTTCAAAAGAAATTAAACAGTCGCTTAATGGCTGAAAAAGGTGTGTTTGAACAAGCTAAGTTATTGCAACAAACCTTGAATGAGGAAGGTGTATTAGCGGTTGAAGATTTGATCAGTAAAACCAGTAATGCATCGGGCTCTGGTGTTATCGCTGATGATGCCATTTTTAATGCCAGTTTAAGTCAAAACGCTGCCGGTGAGCTTGAAATTGCAAGCTTAGGGCAACGATTTGATGGTGATGCGCAAAGTAATTTAGTCGCCCGTTTTGCTGTACAAGGCGCGAAGGGAAGCTCGATTTTCACTAATGCGATGGTGGGCTGTAAAGGGGTTAACTTGTCGGGAAGTGGCAGTATCGATAGTTACGATTCGAGCAAAGGCACCTATGAAGAAACCAAATCTAATGATGGTGATGTTTCAACGATTGCTGGTGATTCAGATGTGGTGCTATCGGGCCATTCACCGATAAAAGGCGATGTAAAAGCAACCGGGGTTATCTACTTAAATGGTTCATCACCAATTATTGGTAATATCCATTCAAATACCGGCGTTTATATCTCTCCTGGCAGTGGTTTACGTGTTGACGGTAATGTCTATACCCGAGGTTATTATACCCACCGTGGTGGGACTGTTTCGGGGGTTGTGCGAGCCAATGGTGATGCGAAAATGCAGTGGTCAACATTCATTACGAATAGCCAAGGCGAAGCTCTGGATATTATGTATGGCGGCTCAGGCGATTTTAAAGACACCTACAATAATCAACAAGATGGTGTGCACTACAGTGATAGCAAGTTTAACGTAAACCCGAATGTAGAACCGATAACCGTTGCTGACCCAACAGCCCCCGATTATGACCCAACAAATCCAGACACCAGTTGCGACCCGTTAATTTTGCCAGAGAAAATGACAGACATCACAGATCAAGTGAGCAATTATAGTTCTGTTTCGATTGGTCCTACGCAACAATTTAAACTTAATACTGAAAAGGGCTTTTTTAGTAGCGGTGGTAGCCAAGTAATTTTGCCGAGCCTTGCCGATATTTTCTTGTTTAACTCTAAAGCGCAAAACCAAGCCAATGGCAGTAATAGCAAAGAGTACATTTTTGCACTTGATAGACTCAAGATGACCAGTGACGGCAAAATGGAAGTTTCTGGTGGTGATGTTATTTTACTGATTGATGGCGACTTTTCGATGGAAGGGGATACTAGCCTAACAATTAAAAAAGACAGTAGCTTAACAGTGTTATTAACCGGAAAAGTAAATATAGGTGCAGGCGCAAAAGTCATTACTGAGCAAGAAGGATTAACCACCAGTGGTCATCCGTCGTTATCATTCTACTCATCATTTAATGGTGTAAATGGTGTGCAATTTAGTGGTGCTGCGAATTTATATGCGGCTATTTATGCCCCTTTGACAACAGTGAAGCTATCGGGCAGTGGTGAGCTGTTTGGTAGTGTGCGTGGCTCAACAATTACCGCAACAGGGGGCAGTGGTGCTCACTATGATGCAGGTTTATTACAAGTACAAAATGGCGGCACGCCTGCTTCTTCGGCACGTATCGTATTTTTAGGTTGGAGCTACAAAACCGCAGAAACAACTGAAGAAGAAAGCGAAGCATCACCTGGAGAATAACGCAAAGCCTCAAATAAAATTGTGTAAACTCAATTGTTTGTAGCTTACACAAAAAAAATTAATTTCATTTAAACCTTTTGAATCCCTCCTTACGTCTAATACACTAAATTCACAACAATAATCATAAAGGACAACATCCAGGATGTTGATAGATGCAGAACAAGCGTTCGCCCAGCAAAGTGAGCATGCCTTGATAGAGCGCGTAAAAAGCGGTGATCAAGCAGCCTATGCAACACTTTATGAGTTGCATGTGAAGCGGGTTTATAGCCTTTGTTTGCGATTACTTGCAGACAAAGAGCACGCCGAAGATGCAACACAAGAAGTGTTTGTACAGTTGTGGCACAAAATCGCGAACTTTGATGGACGCTCACAATTTTCGACTTGGTTACACAGTGTTACCAGCAATATTGCGATTAGCTACATTCGCAAACATAAAAGCTGGTTTCAAAAAGTAGTGAGTTTTGAACAAAGCGGTATGGATGAGCAAAGCGCAGCAGATTGCGACGGCTTTAACGGCCTCGATAAATTAGTACTGAGACTACCTGAGCGAGCACGTATGGTGTTTGTACTTCATGCAATTGAAGGTTATCGCCATGAAGAGATAGCAAGCATGCTTGATATGGCGGTCGGTTCAAGTAAATCGCAATTTCACCGTGCAAGGCAGTTATTAAAAGAGTGGTATGAAAATGAGTAAGCCAGAATTTGAACAATTTTTAAATGACTCGCTTAACCATAAGCAAGATATTAGCCCAGACAAAGATCTCTGGCCCGGTGTTGAGCGAGCAATTGCAACAGGGCAACCAGAGCAAACTGATAAGCCAAACTATGGCTGGAATAAACTCGCTGCAGTTGCCGCTTGTTGTATAGCCGCACTATTGACCGTACAGCTTTTTGTTGGCCAAGGTGAGCCAAATAGCATGATGGCAATGAGCGATTATTTTACCAAGCAAAAGCAAGGTTTGTTGGTGCAGTATCAAAATCAACCTGCATTAACCGATAACTGGCAGCAACAACTAAAAGAGTTAGAAGAAGCCGAAAGTGCCATTAAGCAAGCACTTGAGAATGAACCTGAAAACCCAGCTTTATTACAAATGCTGTCGCAGGTTTATCAGCAACAACTGGACTTAATTAACAAGGTGCATGCACCGAAGTGGCAAACGATTTAGGAGTGACAATTATGAAATTACTAGCCTTAACTTTAGGATTACTGCCACTGATGGCAATGGCGGGACAAACCATTAATGAGCAAATTGATGTACCTGCAAATAAACGCATTTTTATTGAAAACCAACGTGGTGATGTACGCATTGAAGGGTGGGATAAACCACAACTTAAAATCGAAGGTGAGCTTGACGATAAAGCCCAAGGCTATCGTTTAGAGGTTGAAGGCAGCCGTGTTGAATTTATCGTAAAAATGCCGCGTAATTTAGGTGGCTGGAATAGCGGTGACGGTTCTCGATTAACCATTTACATGCCAAAAAGCAGTGAGCTTGAATTTGCTGGGGTGAATGTCACAGTTAGTGCTAAAGAGCTTGAAGCAGGCGCAGAGATTGATACCGTCAACGGTGATATCACAGTGCAAGATATTAGCGGCAACATGAGCTTTGAAACGGTCAATGGTGATGTAAATGCCCACGACTTAAACGGTGATATTCGTTTTGAAACAGTCAATGGTGAAATTAACGATAAAAACTCGCAAGGTGCTTTACGCTTTACCGCGGTGAATGGCGACATTAAGTCAAAAACCAAAGCACAAGATGTTCGCCTTGAAAATGTAAACGGTGATATCGACTTTGCTTTTGATGCAATTAAAAAGCTGCGCATCAATACCGTAAATGGTGAAGCTGAAGTTCACATCAACAAGTTACTTGCAGATGCCAATATTCGTTTTGAATCAGTCAGTGGT
This sequence comes from Pseudoalteromonas sp. P80D2, assembly GCF_036680945.1. Lineage (NCBI taxonomy): Bacteria > Pseudomonadati > Pseudomonadota > Gammaproteobacteria > Alteromonadales > Pseudoalteromonadaceae > Pseudoalteromonas > Pseudoalteromonas sp. P80D2. Next base: position 24,807 of record NZ_JAZDAR010000033.1, on the reverse strand, counting down.
GATGCAGAGTTTTACTTCCCAGCTGATGTATCGGCAAAGTTTGAAATTGAAGCTCACGCTAACGGTAAAATTGTTAATGAGCTCAGCGATGACAAAGCAACGAAGGCGAAATATGGCCCATCTAGCGACTTAGAATTTAGTATTAACGGTGGGGATGCTGATATCGAAATGGATACGATTAGTGGACGTATTGAACTTCGTAAACAGAAATAACGATTAGAGTTCACTCAATTACAATATTTCACTCAATTACAATAAAGCGGGAGGACTTCCCGCTTATACCAATCGTGTTAAGTTGTTGGTCTTAAATAGCGACAGATAAATGAAGTGATAACAAGGCTGAAATTTTGACATGTAGTTACTCTACTTTAGACATTTCTAACGCAGTTAGCGCTTTATTTAGCACGCTAGAATGACCAAATATTTAAGTCGATTGGTATTAACTATTTGCACAGCCTTAGCAAGTAGATAGAATAGAGCCATTCAATTTTAGTTTTGTGATGTTATGGCCAAACCAGATAAGCAAGTCGATACGTTAAAAGTCCCTCCCCATTCAATAGAAGCTGAGCAATCTGTTTTAGGTGGTTTAATGCTTGATAATCAAGCGTTTGACCGTGTTGCTGAGTTAGTGGTTGCGCAGGATTTTTATACCCGAACCCATAAGCTGATTTTTGAGGCTATGGTTAGTCTTGCTGAAGGCGGTGATCCAATCGATTTGATCACTATTTCTGAGAGCTTAGAGAAAAATAATCAGTTAAGTAGTGTTGGTGGTTTCGCCTACCTCGCTGAAATTGCTAAGAACACACCAAGTGCGGCGAACATTGATGCCTACGCGAATATCGTGCGAGAGCGCGCTGTTATTCGTGAAATGATTGGTGTTGCGAACGAAATAGCAGAAGCTGGTTTTAGCCCAGAAGGGCGTACCAGTCATGACCTGCTCGATTTTGCTGAAAGTAAAGTATTCAAAATTGCTGAGCAGCGTAGTAAAAGCACCGAAGGCCCACAAAACTTACACAGTATCTTAGAAAAAACTGTTGATAAGATTGAAGAGCTTTATCAGTCGCCACAAGATGGTGTGACGGGTGTAAGTACCGGCTATGCTGACCTAGATAAAATGACAGCGGGTATGCAGCCTTCTGACCTTATCATTGTGGCGGCACGTCCATCGATGGGTAAAACAACCTTTGCGATGAACTTAGCCGAACACGCAGCCATGACACAAGATAAGCCTGTACTTATTTACTCACTAGAGATGCCTTCAGAGCAAATCATGATGAGGATGCTGGCATCGCTAGGTCGTATTAACCAAACTAAAGTTCGTACCGGTCAGCTAGATGATGACGATTGGGCGCGTCTGTCGTCAACCATGGGCTTATTGATGGAAAAAGGTAAGATGTATGTTGATGATGCATCGGGCCTAACACCAACAGATGTGCGTTCACGTGCACGTCGTATTGCTCGCGACCATGGCGGTATTAGTATGATCATGGTCGACTACTTGCAGTTAATGCGTGTACCAAGCTTGTCGGATAACCGTACCTTAGAGATTGCTGAAATCTCACGTTCATTAAAAGCACTGGCAAAAGAACTGCAGTGTCCGGTTATTGCACTATCGCAGCTTAACCGTACCCTAGAGCAACGTGCCGATAAACGCCCAATCAACTCCGACTTACGTGAATCAGGCTCAATCGAGCAAGATGCCGACTTAATCATGTTTATTTACCGTGATGAAGTGTATAACGAAGACAGTACAGAAAAAGGCGTGGCCGAAATCATCATAGGTAAGCAACGTAACGGTCCTATCGGTAAAGTACGTTTAACCTTCCAAGGTCAATTCTCGCGTTTTGATAACTACGCGGGTCCAGCTATGGACGACGAATACTAATGCGCTTAGCCATTGCCGAAATCAACCTAAAAGCACTTGCTCATAATTTAGCACAAGTGAAGCGCTTTGCGCCTGGTTGCAAAGTAATGGCAGTGCTTAAAGCTAATGCCTATGGCCATGGCTTAGTTAAAATTGCCCAATACCTTAATGATGCCGATGCATTTGCGGTTGCTCGAATAGACGAAGCGCTAGCGCTACGTGCAGGTGGACTGACAAAACCGATTGTATTGCTTGAAGGTTTTTTTCATAAAGATGATTTACCTATCTTGCTTGCCAATAACTTTCAAACCATTATTCATGATGAAAATCAGCTCGCAACGCTTGAAAATACAAGCCTTGATGCACCAATTGCGTGCTGGTTAAAGGTGAATACGGGTATGCATCGACTGGGTATTGCGCCATCGCAATTTGAGTCTTTCTACAGTCGCTTAAAAGCAAGCCCGAATGCCCGCGATGACATTAAGTTAATGACGCATTTTTCATGCGCCGATGACATCAATGATGAAAAGACCGCTCAGCAAATTGCCTTATTTGATTCACTGGCAGATGGCAAAAGTGAGCAGCATTGTCTTGCAAACTCTGCTGGCATTATTGCTTGGCCAAAAGGCCATGGCGAGTGGGTGCGCCCTGGCTTGATGCTTTATGGCGTATCGCCAATGCTCAATGGCGTAGGGCAACAGCACGGACTAGAGCCTGTTATGCGTTTAACAACGCGAGTTATCGCGATACGCGATGTCGATGCCGATCAGTGTGTTGGCTATGGCGGGCGTTGGCACAGCAATAAACCGACTAAGCTTGCGGTGGTTGCGATGGGCTATGGCGATGGTTACCCACGCCATGCCGAGCAGGGCACACCTGTGGTTATCAAATCACAACGCTATGGTATTGTTGGCAGTGTAGCGATGGATATGATCACGGTGGATATTGGTGATAACCGCGACAACATCAAGGTTGGTGATGAGGTGATTATGTGGGGCCCTGAGCTTCCCGTTGAAGAGATTGCCCAGTGCGCAACAACCATTCCTTACGAGTTACTCTGTAATATCACCCCACGTGTAAGCTACGAGTATCAAGAGTAACTTTGTTACTCTTTAATAAAATACACGTCACTGAAACCCATTCGTGCGAATTCTTGGTCACGAAAGTTACGTACTGCTGCAGAGCCTTTTGAAGTCATTTCGACTTGCTGTTCCATCTTTAAATAATTGGTTAAATCAATGCCTTCAGCCGCAGCAATAGCATGGTACATATCGCGGTATTTATCTTTTGCAAAATTGATTTCGCGAGGCTGGTTTTTAAATTTGTAAGTGATGCGGCGTGCCATAATGAATCCTCAATGTTTATCGGGGCTGATTTTACACTAAAAAATAACCATAGCCATGACTTGTTAGTATAAGCGGGTTACAATGCAATACTTTTCAAAGACTCGGTAAATCATAATGAAACTTTCAGTAGAGATCAGTAAGTACCCACTACATCAAGACTACATTCCGTTTATCAAAGGTTTTATTGGCCGTGTAAACAGTTACGAAGGTCTTAAAGTGATCACCAACACCTTATCTACTCAGATTTTCGGTGACTATGATTTAGTGATGTCTGTACTTAATACTGAAATCAAACGTTCTTATGAAGAGTTTGGTAAAGCTATTTTCGTCTGTAAATTCTTACATGGTGACTTGTCGCCTAGCGAAGACTAAACCCTAAAGTAGCGCGAGTTATGGAATTTTTAAGCGAAACCTTCTCTGGCTTTACTGCCATGTCGCATTGGGAATATATTGCCGTTGCCCTATCGATGGCGTATTTACTGTTAGCGATTAAAGAAAGCTTATGGTGTTGGCCAGCCGCGTTTGTGAGCACCTTTATTTATACCGTAATGTACTGGAATGGCGCACTGTTGATGGAGTCGCTCCTTAATTTTTACTACATGTATATGGCGGTATATGGTTGGGTGGTTTGGCGCAGGGGCATGAATAATAAAGATCATTTGCCCATTATTTCATGGTCGTTAAAGCGTCATGCGGTGATTTTGCTTGCCACCTCACTGGCCTCAGTTGCCATTGGTTTTGTGATGACCAATTACACTCACGCTGATTTTGCTTATTTAGACAGCTTCACCACCTGTTTTGCGGTGGTGACAACCTACCTTGTTGCCAAGAAGGTACTGGAAAACTGGTTGTACTGGATTGTGATTGATGCAGCATCTATGTACCTATACTTTGAAAAAGGGTATTACCCAACCTTAGTACTTTTCGTGTTTTACACCATTATGGCCGCGTGGGGCTTTAAAACTTGGTATGAAGAATACGAGCAGCATCAGGCTAAGCCGCTTGCACAGCTATAGATGAAAACTGAGCAACAAATTCACGCGCTTTTTACGCGCTTCAACTCACGTTTAGTTATCACCTCAATCAGCCCGCTGGTTGAGGGGCTAAGCAATGATAACTACCTGGTTAAAACAGCAAGCCAAGATTTCTTGGTTAAGCACTATCGCGACCATTGGCCGGCGATTGGCCTTGCAGCGCAAGCGCACTTTGCAAAGCAAAGCTGCTGCCCAGCACCACTTTGGTTAGAGCAAGCAACCGATACGGCTATTTTTGAATACGTGGCAGGCAGCATTGCCAGCGGTGAGTTTTGTAGTAGCTTATTGCCCGACTTAGTTAATTTACATCGTTACCCTGTGCTTACTGAACCGATGGATATTGCCTACGAAATTAACTACTACCAGCAAACAGAGCGTTATCAGCAACATGCTGAGCTAATTAAACAGTCACTGGCTTATATTGCTTCAGCGCCTAAAGACATGGGTTTTTGTCATAATGATTTAGTGAAAGAAAATATCATTGTGAATGAGACGGGGATGTTTTTAATCGACTTTGAGTATGCCAAAAGCAACGATGTTTATTTTGACTTAGCTGCGCTGGTGGTGAGCTTTGCGTTAAATGATGAGCAGCAACTGGCGTTGCTTAAACGTTACCAAGCGTTAGTGTGCGAACATCATGAGTTTTACTTATCAATTGAAAAGCTCGAGGCATTTCATGCGCTGTTTTTGCTTTTATGTATTTGTTGGTACGAACAACGTGGTGCGATGGATAAAGTGGCGCCACTGCTAATACAGCTTAACCACTTCATAGAAAAAGCTAAAAATTAAAGACCGCCAATTCGCTCGGCAAGTTCTTTATATTTTTTTACGTCTTCTGGATCAAACAAAGGTTCACCTTTGTCATCTTGTGATTTCGAGATCAGTAAATGCTCGCGAGCAAGACGTTTTACGCGTTCGACTTTTACACCTAAAAACTCCGCGACTTGCTCTGTAGACATTAAACTCATGATCAAATTCCCCTTACATGGCAATACTGCCACCTTGTTATTAATTTTATTAAGTATACGTTAATACCTTGGTTCTGCACGAAAGTGAAGTGTTTTAATGCAAATTGCTGAATTTATGTGCATATAAAGGCCTCGATGCTAGCATTTAGCACAAGATGCCATTATCATTGCCGGGTTGTCATGCTGATATCGCGAGTCAGTATTGACGACGACAAATGTGCTCTCGTGGTGAAATGGATATCACGTGGCCCTCCGGAGGCTAAGTTGCAGGTTCGATCCCTGCCGAGAGCGCCATTTGCTCTTCAATTCAATGTTTAATTCCCCAATAATATCAGCCTTTCGTTTTTTAAAATTTTCTTTTAATCTTTAGAAAAGTCGATAAAAAGTAATTTAATCGTTTTTTCTATCTTTATAAGTCTATTGTCAGGGAATGAATGAGTAAAAATATTAATCACCACCAGCTACCTTTATTTGAGTTTGATGGATCAAATTCTAAGAAGCTGGATAGCAAAGATGATTCTGAATTTTCTAAATATATTGTTTATGTAGATGAGAGCGGGGATCACAGCTTACAAAGCGTTGATGATAATTATCCTATTTTTGTATTGGCATTTTGTGTATTTCATAAACGTCATTACAGCGAATCTATAGTTCCAGCTTTAGAAAAATTTAAGTTTAACTTTTTTGGTCATGATCAGCTCGTATTACATGAGAATGAAATTAGGCGTCGTAAGAATACCTTTAAGATACTTAATAATCGTTCACTACAAACAAGGTTTTTAGATGATTTAACTGAAATAATTGAATTTAGTAACTTTATTTTAATTAGTACGACTATAGATAAGCGTGAAATAAAGCGTTTAAATCCTGAAGAAAATGCTTATCATATTGCTCTAGGTATGTGTATGGAGTCGTTATATGAATTGCTCTTCGAAAAACAGCAGCATGAAAAGAAAACACATATTGTAGTAGAGTGCCGCGGAAACAAAGAAGATAAAGAGTTAGAACTTGAGTTTCGGCGAGTTTGTGATGGGAATAATAAATTTAAAAGAAAACTACCTTTCGAAATCATTTTTTCAGATAAAAAAGTGATGTCATCAGGCTTGCAACTTGCAGATTTGGTTGCGCGTCCTATTGGCCTAAATCTACTAAAACCTGAACAACCTAATAGAGCTTTTAATATTTTAAAGAAAAAATTTTTCTGTAGCGGTGGCAGAAACTGTTTAGGGGAAGGTTATGAAGATTTTGGAATGAAGATTTATCCCTACCCAAAAAGCGAAAAACCCCGATGATTCCACCGAGGTTAAAACGCCGACCGAGATAGCTCAATCCATTTAATAATGATTATGGTAAAATAATGCTACATCGTCAAGAGTTATAAATATTCCTAAAGTATTTTTGAAATATTTATATTAACTCAAATTATTTACCTTATTTGCAGTTTATAGGGCTTTATAGCCACTTCTTATTTTTAAAGTAAATGCCAATCCCAACAGTTAGCACCACCAAGAAAATAATAAATAAGCTAAATGCGTAAGGGCTTTCAGTGCCCGGAATACCGCCTACGTTTACACCTAGTAAGCCAGTTAAAAAGCCAAGTGGTAAAAACAATGCAGCAACCACCGACATCACATACATGCGTTGGTTCAGTTGCTCAGATACTTGGCTAGTTATTGCTTGTTGAATAATTTGCGCGCGTTCAATTGAGCTATCTAGCTCTTCTAAATAACGTATCAACATATTGGTTGTTTCGTTTAAGCGTGCCTTATCGTCTTCATCTAACCACTTATATTTGTTGTTTAACAAAGTAATAAGCGCTTCTTTTTGTGGCCTTAAATAACGTTTTAACGCGATTGTTTGGCGGCGAATTTGCGCTAATGATTGATGATCAAAGCCTTTGTTTGGTTCATCAATTTCATCTTCAAAGCCATCGAGTGTGTCATCTAAACTGTCGATAACAGCTTGCATACGCGACGTTAAGTTTTGCGCTAATTGGCAAACTAACTCAGAGATTGAGCAAGGACCATTACTGCCATCGAACGATTCAACAACATCTTGCACCGATAATAAACGGCGCTTACGGGTTGTGATCACAATGTTTTCGTTAATAAATAAACGTAACGAGACCATGTCTTCTGGGCTTTGCGCAGGGTTTAGATTAACGCCACGCAAAAACAGCATATTACCATTAGTGACTTTGCTTAAACGCGGACGTGTTTCATCGGCAATTAGGGACTCAAGCTCGAAATCAGTTAATAAATTACTTTGCTCAAGCCACTCAACGGCTTCAGCTTGGCTGTAGTCCATGTGCACCCAAAGTTTTCCGTGTTCGGGTTGCCAATTTTGCAGCTCAGTACTATTTTCAATAGCACGTGCGCCGCCTTGTTCGTCTAAAATTAAGACATGAAGTAACCCATTGATCATATTGAACTCTCGTTTTACAAATAGTGGGATATGGTTGAGTATATACATTAGTATAGTCAAGACTATATTAATGAAATCGACTTATCGAGTGGATAAATATATTTCGTTGGTGTTTCTAGCTCTGTAGCGTATAAGACACTTTTTTAAAGAGGGCACATTAATGAGCGCAAAAATTATTGTTGGCTGGCGAGAATGGCTTGGCCTGCCTGAACTGGGAATAGAAAAAATCAAAGCAAAAGTTGATACCGGAGCGAGAACTTCATGTATTCATGCTTTTGACATTGAGGAATTTTCAGAAAATGGCGAAGCATGGGTGAAATTTACTACCCATCCTCTACAAGACGATGTAGAAACAACGGTAGAGTGTCGCGCCAAAGTAGTTGAGCGTAAGTATGTGACCAGTTCAAGCGGTCAGCGTGAGCTACGCTACTTTATTGAAACAAAATTAGTCGCAGGAACCCAAAGCTGGCCTGTAAGGGTGACTTTAAGTAACCGTTCAACAATGAAGTTTAGAATGTTGTTAGGGCGTACAGCAATGGAAAATCGCATAGTCGTTGATCCGGCTTTATCTCATTTATTATAGGAAAAGGACTTATCACACGTTGCTACGTGTATGAGTTTATCAGTTAAGGTTTTTAACTTATGAAACTTGGTATTTTATCTCGCAACCAAAATTTGTATTCAACACGTCGCTTAATTGAAGCCGCAGAGCAGCGTGGCCACGAAGTGAAAGTAATTGATGCACTTCGTTGTTATATGAACATCAATTCAGAGCAGCCAGAAATCCATTACCGTGGTGAAAATCTAAAAGATTTTGATGCTATCGTGCCGCGTATTGGTTCGTCAGTAACTTTCTATGGCTGTGCGGTATTACGTCAGTTTGAAATGATGGGGGTATATCCTGTCAATGAATCTGTGGCGATCACTCGCTCACGCGACAAGTTACGTTCACTACAGCTACTTTCGCGTAAAGGTGTAGGTATGCCAGTGACAGGCTTTGCAAGTAAACCAGATGATGTAAAAGACTTATTAAGCATGGTGGGTGGCACGCCAGTCGTTATTAAGCTACTTGAAGGTACCCAAGGTATCGGTGTGGTATTAGCTGAAACACGCAAAGCTGCAGAAAGTGTAATCGAAGCATTTATGGGCTTAAAAGCCAATATCATGGTGCAAGAGTATATTAAAGAAGCGGGCGGTGCTGATATTCGCTGCTTTGTATTAGGCGATAAAGTAATTGCCGCGATGAAGCGTCAAGCGCAAGAAGGTGAATTCCGCTCTAACTTACACCGTGGTGGTAGTGCGACGTTGGTTCGTATTACTCCAGAAGAAAGAAAAACCGCAGTTGCAGCTGCTAAAGCGATGGGCTTAAACGTAGCGGGCGTTGATTTACTTCGCTCTGCACGTGGCCCATTGGTGATGGAAGTAAACTCATCACCTGGTCTTGAAGGTATTGAAGTTGCAACCGGTAAAGACATTGCAGGCATGATTGTCGAGTTTATTGAAAAAACAGCGGCATCAAAGAAAACAGCAACTCGTGGTAAAGGTTAAACCTTTACCTATAGGAAAATAAGCGCTCTATTAAAAGGAAAAGTGCGTGGCTAAGGTTAAGAAAAATACACCGTTTTCAATTTTAGGCGATACGGTGGGTGTTGGCGAACGTAAAACATTTGCGATTGAAGCTGCCAAGCTTTACACCCATTCGCCGTTAAATATTCCAATTGAAGTCGTCAATGGTGTGCAGCAAGGGCCAGTATTAATGGTGTGTGCTGCAATTCACGGTGATGAGCTCAATGGTGTTGAGGTTGTTAGGCAGTTGCTTGCTAAAATCGATCCTGAGCAATTGCGCGGTACTATTATTGCGGTACCGATTGTGAATGTGTTTGGCTTTATTCATAAGTCACGCTACTTACCAGACCGCCGTGACATGAACCGCAGTTTTCCGGGCTCAACGCGTGGCTCGTTAGCTGGGCGAATGGCGAATGCGTTTTTTACTCAAGTGGCAATGCATTGTACGCATATTATTGATTTACACACAGGTGCAATTCATCGTACGAACTTGCCGCAAATTCGCGCTAATTTGAGCGACCCTGCAACAGCAGCCATGGCAAAAGCGTTTGGCACCCCAGCAGTGATTGATGCGTCACTTCGCAATGGTTCATTACGCAGTGAAGCGGCTAACTTAGGTATTCCAGTGATTACTTATGAAGCCGGTGAAGCGCTTCGCTTTGACCCAATTGCTATTGCTGCAGGTGTGCAAGGTGTTGATTATGTCATGCGTCATTTAAAAATGGTGCGTGGTAAGCGCGCTAAGAAACTGCCAGAGCCGGTTATTGCAAGCTCGACGAGCTGGATACGTGCCGAAGTTGACGGTATTGTTCGTGCACAGGTATCACTGGGTGAGCGAGTAATGAAAGGGCAGGTTCTAGCTTATATAAGTAGCCCACTAGGTGATGCTGAACTTGAACTACTCGCGCCGCGAAGTGGTATTGTGATTGGTCAGCAAACTATGCCGCTGGTAAACGAAGGGGATGCTGTATTCCATCTTGCTTATTTCGCTCACGCAAACAGCTTAGTTGAACAACAGCTCGAGAACTTTATTGATGAAATAAGTGATATTGAAGACGAGTTAAAAACCGCAGATTTAAATAACTAATAACCTATTCTGTAATTCAAAAAGCCAAACTATATGTTTGGCTTTTTTGTACCCACCAGTCCTGACCTATTACTTGACCTTAGAGCAAGTACAAGGTTTATAGTTTTTTTACTTACTTAATTGTCGTAAGAATGACTAAAGGATCAAAGATGAAAATATTTCTATTTTATACAGGCTTATTCACGCTTGCTATTTCACTTACGCACGGCTTTTTTACAGAGCTAAGTGTTGCTCATATCGTGTTATTTCACCCTTTAGTCATTTTATTTAGTTTTATATTAATCGCCTATGGAAGCAGAAAAAGAACGCCTTTTTAGCAAGTATCTCGTTAACTTTAAGCGGTTACTTTTTGGGGCCTAAAATACGTTTTATGGTTGGCGCTTTAGTCGCTGTTGGTGGGGTCTTTAACACCATCACAGGGCGGGTAACAAATATGTTGTTTGGGTAAATCACTTTGTGACCATCAACATGCTCAAGCACGACGTTCATCAAGCCCATTTCGATAATGCGGCCTTCTAAGAAGTTTGCACCGTCAATTACTCTCACCCAAAAGCCAACACGGCAGTCGTTTTGAATAAACATCAACAAGAAAGCTGTTAGGTTGCTTAGTAAAGACCAGGCGGCAAAAAGCGCGACACCTAGCATGGCAAAAATTGATGAGCCAAGTACTAATAAGCCCCGTAGCTCTATCCCCCAAAAAACTAACACTAAGCACAGCATAACAATGGCAAGAATGATATTGAGCAACAGCTCAGCGCGGTATTCACGATGCGGATCTGCCTTGCCTTTAATTGCTTTTAATAGCAGCTTTTTGGTGGTTTTACGCAGTAGCGGGTAGAGCAAAACCGCGATAACAGTCACGATTAAATGATATTGCTCGTTAAAGAATTCGACGAAGTCCAAAAGGGTTCCTAAGTTAATATTTTACGTTTTGATTTTAGCTTTTTAGCATAACAATAACACTACTTTAAAAGGTATTTTTAACCGTTACTAGCCATTGCACAGAGTCTATGTCGTCATCTTGCTTGTTAATTGGTGCGGCAATATCTAGGTGGATAACCGTACCTGCATTGGCACGGCTTGGCGCTAAGCGCAGGCCCACACCCACATTTTGTAGCACGTTACCATTGGCACCATTATCTTTGTCGTTATACCAAGCTCTACCAATATCATAAAACGCGGCACCACCCACTTTAAACAATTGCAGTAAGTCATATTCCCAGTAGTAGCGTTTTTCTAGAGTCACTAAAAAGCTGCGGTCGCCTACTTGGTAGTCAAGCGGGTATCCACGTAGGCCATTTTCACCACCAATAGTGAGTTGTTTATCAGCAGTGAGGTTTTCAGCATATTGTAAGCGTACTTTTGCGTACCAGCTTTGCCTTAGTGTGGTATTGAGATAATACTGTAGCTGCGTGCTAGCGAATAGGTTTTCAACATCATCGGTTTCTTCATTCCAGTAGCCATCAAGATCTGCTTTAAAGCGCCATAACTGGTTGTCTCCAGAGTAGTGCGCTTTTGATAAAGACAACGAATAAATAGTACGGCTGGCATCGTCGCTAAAATCATCACTCGAATAACCGAGTAAGGCATGGATATTCCAACCAAGGTTTAAATCTTCAGTACGATAGATGCTATCGAAGTTTCTAACCTTAACGTAGTGATCTTCAAACCATTGGCCACTAACGTAAGGGTAACTCAGCGTTCTATCTTCAGCGATAGGGAAGCGCGTAAATGGCGTTTCTTTAAAGGTTTCTTCGCGGTTTTCGATGCCAAGCTTAATACGCTGGGTCCAACTGTTACCAAGTTGTGATGAATGACCAAAGTAAGCGCGATTTAATAAGGTTTTTTGCTCAAACTCGCTAACTACGTCACCGCGATAGTAAAGTGACTCTCGGCGTTGATCTGAGTAACTTGTAACACCGTAGCTGTAGGGCGTATCAATCGAGAAAAACGGGTAGCTTACATCGAGGTAATGACGTTTACCGTCATCGTTATCTGAATATTCTAAGCGGCCTTGGTAGCGGCTAGAGAATATATGCGGATCATCATACACAAACAGGTAACCAGTACGGTCAGCATCACGGGTACGACTAAACGACACTCGCTTACCCCAGCCTAAAAAGTTAGATTCGCGAAAGCCAATGCTCGACTCATTCTTACCACCACTGCGGCTAAAGCTTATTTCAGGTAATAAGGTCCACAGATCGCGCGTAATTACTTTTACATGTACGTTGCCATCACAATCGAGCTTTGCGTTGATACGCGCATCATATAAGTAGCCTTGTTTACGCAGTAATCGCTCTGACTCTAGCAGTTTACGTGGATTGTAAACATCACCTTCTTGAAACAATAAAACGCTGTGTATTACCTCTGGCTCTGTAGTCATGTGAGCGCGATTGGCAAAGCGAAATAAAAAGTTATTTTCTTCTTCAAGCTCAGTGTTAAAGACGTTTAGCTGTTCAAGTTCAATAGAGACTATTTTACGGTTATTAGCGGCATCGGGTAGGGGGTTATCGGCATCGAGCTGGCGGCGTAAGTTATTATCTTGTGATTTAAGCGTACGTTGGTTTTGACAATAATTACTATCGTCAGTAAATAATTGCTCTGCATGAACATTGGCTGCTATGCAGACTGGTAATAGTGTTATTAACTTAGCAACAAAGTACGACTGCTTAAATCCCATTTACACCCTTAGTTGAGTATGTCCTATGCAACTACTACATACTAAGCGTGGGAAAATGTCTAGCTTATTATTGTAATTGCGCGACTAAATACTGATGAAGTTGTGGCAATGCAGCACTGGCTTCTATGCCCTCAGCATTGATCCAAATACTTTCACTGTAATGTTCAAAGTTTAGATTAAAACTATGATCTGTAAAGTGAAAGCGTAATTGATGACGATCAGCACCGGCATCAAAGTCGGCAGTTGTTATGGCTGGCGCGTGCAAGAAAAGGGTTGCCCAAAGTTCAAAGTCTTCGTCGTGTGGAAGCTCACTCGACGTTATGAGAATAATCTCATGCTCGGCATCATAAGTTAGTTCAGTCATAGCAGTCCTAATTGGTGGCAAGATAGTCGCGAATGGTATTTAAAAACGGTGCGCCGTACTTATTGAGTTTAGTGAAACCAACACCTGACACCTTCAAAAACTCACTGTCGTTGGTTGGCATTAACTGCGCCATTTCAGCGAGGGTTTTATCATTGAATACCACATAAGGCGGTACATCATCGGCATCGGCCAGTTCTTTACGTAAGGCACGTAATTTCGCAAATAGCTTTTTATCGTAATTAAACTGAGCGAGTTTATCTTGGTAAACGTGCTTAGCTTGTAAGCGAGGCTCAGCAAGTTGCAATGCATATTCACTTTTAAGAACTGCACGGGCGGCTTCGGTTAAGCGTAATGACGAACCTTGGGTAATGTCTTGGCTTAATAATCCTTGATGGATAAGCTGCCTTAAAATACTTAGCCAGAACTCCACGCTGTGCTCTTTACCTATGCCATAGGTGCTTAGCTGGTGGTGATTGTTATCTCGAATGCGGCTAGTGTTTGCACCGCGAAGTAACTCAACGATATAGCCAATACCAAAACGTTGCTCAGCACGGTACACACACGACAAGGCTTGTTGCGCTACAAGTGTGCCATCAAAGCTAGTAGGTGGGTTTAAGCAAATATCACAGTTACCACAGGTTTCGCGTTTATATTCACTAAAATAATTGAGCAAGATTTGTCTGCGGCATGTTTGTGCTTCGGCGAAGCTTGCCATGGCATTGAAGCGCTGCTCTTCAACACGACGACGTTGCTCGTCTTCAATATCTTCAAAAAAGCGGCGTACGCGGCCTATATCAGCCGGATCAAAATACATAATCGCTTCTGCAGCCAGGCCATCTCGACCTGCACGACCAGTTTCTTGATAGTAAGCCTCGATGCTTTTTGGAATATCGTAATGCACCACAAAACGTACGTTTGGTTTATTAATCCCCATGCCAAAGGCTACGGTCGCAACCACAATTTGAATATCGTCACGGGCAAAGCCCGATTGCACAAATTGGCGTTGCTCGTTACTCATTCCCGCATGGTAGGCGGCGGCATTGAACCCGGCGTCTGCAAGTTTTTCGGCTACATCATCAACCCGTTTGCGGCTGGTGCAATAAATAATGCCACTTTGATTTTGCTGCTCTTTTAAATATCGAAGCAGTTGCACCATAGGTTTGAATTTTTCTTCTATGGTGTAACGAATGTTCGGTCTATCGAAGCTACCAGTGTGCACGTAAGGGTGGTTAAGCTGAAGCTGTTCAATAATATCGTAACGAGTTGCTTTATCTGCCGTAGCTGTAAGTGCCATCATGGGCACATGCATAAAGCGTTGCTTTAACTCGTTGAGCCGACAGTAATGCGGCCTAAAGTCATGACCCCAATGCGACACACAGTGAGCTTCATCAATTGCAAAAAGTGCGAGTTTTAGATGACTCAAGCGTTCTAAAAATTCGTGTTGCAGTACTTTTTCTGGTGCAACATATAACAGCTTAATTTGCCCATAGTGCAATTGCTGATAGACAGCTTGCTGCTCTTCAAAAGGCAGGCTGTTGTTGATGTAGGCCGCTTGCACGCCGAGTGCTCTTAGTTGGGCAACTTGGTCTTGCATCAAGGAAATAAGCGGCGAGATAACCACAGTCACACCATCAAGGATCAAAGCAGGTACTTGATAGCATAATGATTTGCCTCCACCCGTTGGTAGGAGTACAAGCGAGTCTTGTCCGTCTAGCGCTGCGGCTATAATCGCTTCTTGGCCATCACGAAAGTCCTTGTAACCAAACACTTGTTTGAGTACGGCTTGTGGTGATCGAACGGGTGTGTTGGACATTGCGGTATTGGTATTCATCGCCAAGCATTTTAGTGGTTTTTTATGGCGATGTCTGTAGAAATATACCCAAACGACCTCAAGATGCAGAATTCAGCGTTTCACAGGTGCTTAATATCAAGGCGTTACTTTGCAATAATGACAGTCCCTTTTAGGAAGTAAATACATGGGTTTATTTAGCGTGTTTTGGTTGCGTCACTGCTAAGGGGGCGTAAAATAGCGTTTTTAAACTATAAAGCCAAACTTATGCCTACCAACATTGAGCAGCGAAAAGGCGTTATTTTCGCTTGTTTAGCCTTTTTTATGTGGGGTCTTGCGCCCATTTACTTTAAGTTTCTACAGCAGATTTCTGCGTTTGAAATCTTAATGCACCGTGTTATTTGGTCGGTGTTATTTTTACTTCTTATTATTGCTGCTCGTCATCAATGGCATCGTATTCGTGTTGTACTCGGTCAACCTAAATTACTTTTGATGTTGGTAATAACAGCAAGTTTACTTGGCTTTAACTGGGGGTTATTTATTTGGGCAGTGAACAATAATCATATGCTCGATGCCAGTTTAGGTTATTACATAAATCCATTACTGAATGTGTTATTGGGTATGTTATTTTTAGGTGAGCGACTACGCAAGTGGCAAGGCGTTGCGGTAGGTCTAGCGCTTTGTGGTGTGTTGCTTCAGCTTGTGAGCTTTGGTTCATTCCCTGTGGTTGCCTTCTCATTAGCAGGATCGTTTGCTATTTATGGGCTACTTCGTAAAAAGCTGCCGATTGAATCATTGCCAGGGTTACTGCTTGAAGCACTTATTTTATTACCGGTTGCGCTAATTTACTGGTGGTTGATGACGCCATCAGCAAGCTCTGATTTAACTGCAAACGATTGGCACATTAACTTGTTACTCATTAGTGCTGGTGTGGTGACAACCTTACCGCTGTTATGTTTTACCGGTGCAGCCAAACGCCTGCAATACAGTACGCTTGGCTTTTTTCAGTACATTGGTCCAAGTTTAATGTTTATGCTTGCGGTGGCTTTTTATGGTGAGGTATTTGATGCTGAGCGAGTGGTGACATTTGCATGTATTTGGAGCGCTTTGGCATTATTCAGCTGGGATTCGTATCGTCAGAGCCGTAAGCAACGTAAAGCGCAATTAGAGGCGGTAACTAAGCCTGTGTAGGCTTAGCTTACTAGCTTGTTGCGGCCAGTGTCTTTAGCTTGATAAAGCTTTAAATCGGCCTGTTTTATTAGTTCATCCAAACTATAAACAGGCCCATTATGAAAACCAATCGACAGTGTAAACTTGATATGGTCTTTACTGAACTCAGGGCTGTACTTTTCGACAAATAAGCGGAACTTCTCTAAGCGTTGCAACGATTCTTGTTTGTCTTGATCAGCAAAATAGACTGCAAACTCTTCACCACCAAAGCGGCCTACTAAGTTATCTTCAAAATACTTTGCCATACATTGCGATAACCCCTTAAGAACTTCATCGCCGGCATCATGACCGTAGTTATCGTTAATTGATTTAAAGTGGTCAATATCAATCATGGCTAAAGAGACTGAGGTATCTGACACTTTTGCAGCTTTTAGATGGCTGTTTGCTTCACCAAAGAAATAGCGGCGATTAGGCAGCTTAGTGAGATAATCAGTGTTTGCTTGTAAACGAATCGTTTTAATGTTTTCAAGCATGTCGACGTTCTGGCTGAGCCGACAATAAAACTCTTCATTGTTGAATGGCTTACGAAGGTAATCGTCTGCGCCAGATTTCAAAAAGCGCGTTGATAAATGCAGAGTATCGAGTGCAGAAATGCCGATTATGGCCTTTTCATCGTTGGAGTATAAACGGCGAATTTCAACACAGAGCTCATCCCCATTCATGTTAGGCATTTCATTATCGGTAATGATCACCGATATTTTTGGGTTTTCAGCCAGTACTTTTAAAGCATCAACACCATCAACCGCTTCGATTGTTTGGTATTTATGACGGGTTAATAAGTTACAAATATGGTGGCGTGTTGCCGCTGAATCATCGACTACTAATACCAATATTTGCTCATTACGAGGCAAGCGAGCCAGTTGTTTTTCTAGGTATTGATAGGCTTGTTTATTTTCTTTGGTGATGTAGTCAATGATGGGGTGTTTTTCAACGATACTACGTGTTGTTTCGTCAAGGTTGCCAGTCATTACAATGGTCGGGATATCAGCTTCGATGGTGCAAGGAACTGCTTCACCGTTTGGCGCATCAGGCAGAATAAAATCTACTACGGCACAAAAGTAACTGTGCTTGCTAATAAGCTCTTTTGCCTCAGCTAAGCTACCGGCTATGTCGGCTTCATAGCCAACTTTTTGCGCGATGTGCTTTTGCACCCGCGCAATGGTTGGCGTATCTTCAATTATTAATATTCTTCGAGTCACAGCTTGCCTTGTAATAACTTATTGGCGAAACAAAAGTTATTACAAGTTTTAACCCTAAAAGGGTAAAAAAGCAAATTGTTATAGGCTGTCTGACTCAGAATAATATTCAACACTTTGTGGTGTTGAGGTCGCAATGCGAGAGCGCCCAAATAATGTGTGAAACTTGGTTTTACAGGTTGTTTGCTTAAGGTATTTTATCCAAGCGCGCTCAATCGGATTGGTCGCTTCAAGATTACCGGTAACAACTTGTACAAATTGAGTTTGAAATTCATTTTGTGGTTCTAGGGTTTTGTTGTATAAACCCTTTAGAACAACACCATGCTGCTCGAGAATGTCGGCTTCTAGCAAAGTGAAGTGACCACTACGACCAAAACCGCGTGGGAAATTTTGATCATCATAGAATTGACGTTGGCTTGCAAATGCCTGACGAAGTGATGAAATGTCATTGCTCATGGCTTTATCCTCATGCCCTAATTTCTTGCTGGAGTATGGATCAAGTTGTCGATTTTATTAAACAAATTATTTTTATCGTAAGGGTAAAAAATGGATATCGATTTATTGAAGACTTTTGTTGAAGTGGTTCGTACACGCCATTTCGGTAAAGCAGCTGAAAATTTATATATTACACAGTCTGCGGTGAGTTTTCGGATCCGACAATTAGAGCAAGGTTTAGGCGTTAACTTATTTATTCGTCAACGAAACAATATACAGTTAACGGCGCCGGGTGAGCGACTACTGCCACACGCACAAATGATCATTACGGGTATGCAGCGCGCAAAAGTTGATGTGGCACTTGCAGATAATATGCATAAGCAAATTAGCTTAGCGGGAACACCTAATATATGGGATGCATTTTTACAGTTTGGTATTACTAATATTGTTTCTGCTATGCCGGGTGTGTCGTTAGTTGCTGAAGTCAAAGCACAACAAGAGAGTACTCGCTTATTACTGGAACGTACTCTAGATTTAGCTGTGTTGTTCGATCCCCCTAAAGTAGATGAACTAGTTGTACAGCGAATTTGTGAGCTACCTATTATTCCAGTGAGCGCGTTTGAAACAGCAAATAGTGAAAACTTTTTCGATAATCAATATGTTTATGTTGATTGGGGAACCACCTTTTCTTTATGGCATGCTCGTGAGTTTAACGGTCACGCTCCTCCTTATTTTAGAACCAGCACAGGTCGTATTGCACTTGACTTAATTTTGAAGTGTGGCGGCAGTGCGTTTATTCCTCAGTTACTAGTTGAAGAGCAGCTTAAATCTGGTGAGCTTTATCATGTTGAAGATGTTGCGCATACTTCGCGCGATGTGTTTGTTGCTTACCACAGAGATAACGAACAAACTCCTTTATTAGAGAAGTTAGTGACCTTATTAACTGAACTACAAATAAAAGCTTAAAATTAATTTAATTTAGCTTTCATAAAAAATTAATGCTGCAACAGCAGGTTACGTTTTTATTTCAAAAATAATTACATTTTGTGAAGCTAAATTGACGCTTTTATTTCAATTGTCATCTTTCTGTCATTTTTCGCTGTCACACTGCGCGCATTGAAACACAACATGTGTTTTTTGTTGCGATTATTGAGGAAACGACATGAAATTTGCAAAGTCTAGCTTATTCCTAGCTTTATTTGGTGGTTTATCTTTTTCTGCATTAGCTGATGTAGATGTATATGGTAAAGCAAACGTGACTGTTCAATCATCAGATGATGGCGAAGGGTCTTTCACTGAAATTAAAAGCAATAACTCACGTTTTGGCTTAAAAGGTTCAGAAAAAATTTCTGAAGGTTTAGAAGCTGTTTATAAATTTGAGTTTGGTGTAGACGTATCTGACGCTGATTCAAAAGGCGACAATGACGATAACATCACCGCGCGTAACCAATACGTGGGTGTTAAAGGTAGCTTTGGTCAAGTTGTTATCGGTCGTAACGATACAGCAATGAAGCAGTCTCAAGGTAAAGTTGATTTATTCAATGACCTTGAAGGTGATATCAAGAACGCATTTAAAGGTGAAAACCGTTTAGGCGACACAATTTCTTATGCTTCTAAAGACTTCAGTGGCTTCAAAGTATTAGCAACTTATGTAGCTGAAGATGATGTAGACGCTGATAACGGTTACTCAGTAGCGTTAACTTACGGCGATGCTAAACTTAAAGAAAGCAAACTTTATGCATCAGTTGCAGCTGACAGCGAAGTAAAAGGCTACGACATTGTTCGTGCAACAGTTCAAGGTAAACTAGGTGACTTCAAACTAGGTGCTATGTACCAAACACAAGAAAAAGTGGATGGTAGTGCAGAAGCTGATGGTTACTTAGTAAATGCTGCTTACCAAATGAATAGCAACACTTTCAAAGTACAGTACCAAGTAATTGACTTTGATGAAGGCGATAAGAAAACAGCTATCTCTGCAGGTGTTGATCACAAGCTTAGCAAAAACACCAAAGTATTTGGTTTCTACTCAACGTTTGATACAGACAATCAAGTTGACCAAGACTACCTAGGTGTTGGTATTGAATACAAGTTCTAATCCAACCTTTGGATAACTCCCTAACTTGTCAGCCCAGCTAATTAGCTGGGCTTTTTTTGTTCTAGTAGAAAATTTATAAATCAGATAGCGCTTTGATTTGCGATCAAGCCTGTGCGTAGTTTGATTTGCCAGCAAGCCAACGTTGAATCAATTTATCGGTAAGCTCTGGATAGTCGTTCAAAATTTTGAAGGCAATGGGTCTTACATGGTCGAGTGTTTGTTTATCGCGGTTCAAGTCGGCAATTTTAAATTCGGCTAGGCCTGTTTGTTTGGTACCAAGTACTTCACCTGGGCCACGGATTTCGAGATCTCGCTCAGCAATAACAAAGCCATCATTACTTTCACGCAGCACACCTAAGCGTTTTTGCGCTGTAGCTGATAATGGCGCGTGATAGAGTAAAACACAGTGTGATGCCGTTGCCCCACGACCAACACGGCCGCGCAGCTGGTGGAGTTGTGCAAGCCCTAACCGCTCAGGGTTTTCAATAATGATAAGGCTGGCATTTGGCACATCAACACCTACTTCAATCACCGTTGTGGCAACAAGTACATGAATATTGCCAGCTTTAAACTCACTCATAATGGCTTGCTTTTCGGCGGCTTTCATCCGGCCATGCACTAAGCCAACGTTTAGCTCTGGCAGTGCTGCTTTTAATTGCTCTGCGCTATCTTCCACGGCTTGGCATTGCAGTACTTCAGATTCATCAATCAGAGTGCAAACCCAATACACTTGACGACCTTGCTCTGTACACGCTGTTCTCACACGTTGAATTATTTCGTCTCGGCGTGCATCAGGAATAGCCACCGTTGTAATAGGCGTTCTACCGGGTGGTAATTCATCAATCACTGAGGTTTCTAAGTCAGCGTAGGCTGTCATTGCTAGCGTTCGCGGGATAGGTGTTGCTGTCATCACTAATTGGTGCGGGTAACAATCACCAAAGCGGCCTTTTTCGCGCAGTGATAAGCGCTGATGAACACCAAAGCGGTGTTGCTCATCAATAATAATTAAAACGAGATTGTTAAACTCAACCTGCTCTTGGAATAACGCATGGGTGCCAACAATCATTTGCGCTTCCCCAGAGGTGATTTTTTCTAAAGTTGCTGCGCGCTCTTTACCTTTACTTTTGCCACCTAACCAAGCGACTTCAACACCGAGTTGATTAAACCATTGGCTAAAGTTGATACCATGTTGCTCTGATAAAATCTCTGTTGGTGCCATTAGCGCTACTTGATAGCCTTCGCTTATCGCGGTGAGCGCACTGAGTGCTGCAACTAAGGTTTTACCAGAGCCTACATCGCCTTGTACGAGGCGCATCATCGGAAACGGGTGTTGTAAGTCACCTTTGATTTCTGCCACCACACGGCTTTGCGCGTTGGTTGGGCTAAAGGCTAAATTAGCTAAAAACTGCTGCTCAAGTTG
Source organism: Pseudoalteromonas sp. P80D2 (assembly GCF_036680945.1). Classification (NCBI taxonomy): domain Bacteria; kingdom Pseudomonadati; phylum Pseudomonadota; class Gammaproteobacteria; order Alteromonadales; family Pseudoalteromonadaceae; genus Pseudoalteromonas; species Pseudoalteromonas sp. P80D2. Next base: position 3,306 of record NZ_JAZDAR010000033.1, on the reverse strand, counting down.
ATTATGAGGCTTTAATGATACTGCTTTTACCGTTTGCCCTTTTTGACGTAGCTTTAAAAGACTTAAGTTTTGCGCAAGCAGTTCTTCAAACACTAGCCGTTGCTGGGCAGGGTGCATACCTTGTTCAAGGGCAGTTAAATCAACATCGTTTTGTGGGCGATGTAAGGTCATAAGTGCATCGGCTAAACGCATTCCGGTCGGTTGAAACTGTTCTGGCAGTAACTCTTCGACAGGGTATTTAGTTAATAGTGCAAGTGCTTGATCGCTAAGTGCACGAATAGATAACTGTTTTAGCCCTTCGGTAACAGGATAAACCGGCGTAAGCGTGGTATTAGTTGGTTGCTCAGAAGGGGTATCCGATAAGCTGTATTCCGGATGTGTCATTTCAAAGCCAACACGACCACGGCGGATCTCACCAAAGCAGCGAATGATTTTACCTGTACTTAAGGCATTTTTTTGAGCTGCGCTAAAGTTAAAAAACCTCAGTGTTAAACGGCCCGTGCCATCATTTACTTGGCAAACCAGCATGCGCCTTTTTCCAAAAGTAATTTGGCTGGTTTCAATGGTGGCTTCAACACTAACATGGCTATGCGGTTGAAGTTCGCAGATTGGGTGAATGCGGGTGCGGTCTTCATAGCGGTGAGGCAAATGAAAAAGCATGTCTTGCACCGTTTGAATATTCAGCTTAGCAAGACGCTCGGCCATTTTAGGGCCGACGCCTTTTAATTCTGTAATTGGGTATAACGCTAAGCTAGGATGACTCAAAGGTGACTCAAATTATTAATTAGTAGACTGTTTTTCAGTTTACTTGCACTCGTTAGTGGCTTCAAGCTGTTGCGTGTGTTTTAAAATGTTCCAGAACGTTTCATCAGCAACAATTTCACCACTTTCATCAAGCTCAGGGTACGGTAGCTCTTTTTCACGGCATTGTTCAGCAATGATAGGGTGGCAGCCTTCAAACAAGATGCGGTGCTTAATTTTCGCATCAAGCATATCGCGGTTGTAAAGTCCGGCTTCTTCACGTTGGCGCTGAGCTTCAAATAGAATAAGTGCCGCAGCAACAGATACATTAAGAGATTGCACCATTCCTTGCATTGGGATAATGATATTCTTATCAGCATGAGCGAGGGCGCGTGGTGAAATACCATCACGTTCTTGGCCAACAATAACAGCCGTCGGTTTGGTGTAATCAATTTCACGAAAGTCGACTGCGTCGTCGCTGAGATGAGTTGCTAAAATTTGTACTTCAGGATTTTGTGCACGCATCATGGCAACAGCTTCATCGATATTGCGATGCAAGTGAGTTTCTAGCCAGTTTTTACTACCACCTGAGGTATTGTTAGTTAACCATTTTTGATTCTCTGGCCATACAGCATGTACGTGATGGCAGCCCGTCGCGTCAGCTGTGCGGGCAATAGCCGATAAATTATGATGCTTATGTACTTCTTCTAAACAAACCGTTAGGTCCGTTTGGCGGCGGTCTAACACGCGCTTAACACGCTCAAAGCGAGTTGTATCCATAGTTGTGTGCTCGTTGACGGATTCTAATTGGCGCTGATTATACCCTAGGGAACAACAGCACGGCTAATTGGGTTTTGTAATGAGATCAGCGTTTCTGTTGATTGAATAGCTTCGATGGCTTGTATTTTGTTAATTAACACATCTTGTAGGTGATCAATTGAGCGTGCCATCACTTTGATAAATATACTGTAATTACCCGTGGTGTAATAGGCTTCGACAACTTCTTCTAGTTCTTTTAAATGCAGTAAAGTTTGTGGGTAATCACGGGCATTGTTGAGGTTAATACCAATAAAACAGCAAACATCGTAACCAAGCTGTTTGGCATCAATACTGACTTGGGTGCCTGTAATAATTCCTGCTTGTTTCATTTTTTCGACCCGAACATGAATAGTTCCGGCACTGACTGCAAAGCGTTTAGCGAGTTCTGCATACGCTGTTCGCGCATTTTCCATTAAAGCATTAAGGATGTTTTTATCGAGATTATCGATTTGATAATTTTCCATGGTATTTATTAGTGTTAATTATTGAATCAATAAATTTTATAGCATTATTTTTATGAAAATTTCAATGTTAAGTTCTTTTTATTGCGGGTTATTGAAAATTATCTTTGTTTAGTTGAGGATTGTTTTAACAGGAGGGGCCAAGCAGCGGGTTTCTCTAATTAAGCAAGTAACAATAACTGGGAATGAGGCCAATTATTATGAGTTCACACTACCTGCAGCAACAGCAGCAAATTAGTAAAGTAAAACAGTTTTTTTCAAGCCAACTAGAACAACAATTAGGGTTAGTTGAAGTACAAGCACCAATCTTGGCAAAAGTAGGCGATGGTATTCAAGATAACTTAAGCGGTACTGAAAATGCTGTATCGGTAGCAGTGAAAACAATTCCGGGTAGCCAATTTGAAGTGGTTCACTCATTAGCTAAGTGGAAACGCAAAACTTTGGCTGATTACGATTTTTCGGTAGGTGAGGGGCTCTATACGCACATGAAGGCGCTTCGCCCGGATGAAGAATCTTTAAGCCCAATTCACTCGGTATATGTTGACCAATGGGACTGGGAAAAAGTAATTTGCGAGAGTACAGAGCGTACTTTAGACAAGCTAAAAGAAACCGTGACATCACTTTATCAGGCTATTAAAGCAACCGAACGTTTTGTCGCAAGCGAGTTTGATTTAACGCCGTTTTTGCCAGAGCAAATCACCTTTGTACACAGTGAACAGCTACGCCAGATGTATCCTGACTTTACTGCGAAACAACGTGAAAAAGCGGTAGCACAAGAATACGGTGCGGTATTTTTAATTGGTATAGGCGGCACACTTGCAGATGGCAAAATTCATGACGTACGAGCACCGGATTATGACGATTGGTCAACACAAACCTGTAGTAAATTTGCAGGCTTAAACGGTGATATTTTAGTTTGGAACCCTGTGCTTGAAGATGCATTTGAAATCTCTTCAATGGGCATTCGTGTTAGCCCTGATGCCTTAGCTACTCAATTAGCGATTACAGGCGACCAAGCTCGCCTAGAGTTTGATTGGCATAAACAGCTACTGGCGAAAAAGTTTCCGCAAACAATTGGTGGTGGTATTGGTCAATCACGACTCGCTATGCTGCTGTTACAAAAACAGCATATCGGGCAAGTACAAGTTGGTGTTTGGCCTGAACTGCTAAAACAGCAAGTGGAAGGAATTCTTTAAAGAGTAATGACCCTGGTAAAAAGAGGCTTTAAGCCTAATGCTGATCAGTTAAGAAGTTGATCAGTTGACCGATCAGAATGATCATGCAC
>NZ_JAZDAR010000032.1:0-28053 GCF_036680945.1 Pseudoalteromonas sp. P80D2 | reverse complement strand
ATAGGCTATAAAGAATCATTATGTCAATAAAAGTCACATTAAAAGACAAAGGTATATAATGCCAACAATCATCAGTATGCGTAAGGTAAAATCTTTGCCTTGGAATGAAGCATAAGTTTGCAGTAACGTTGCCGACAGCGCGATAAAGCTAACCCAGCTTTGCCAAGTAAGTAGTACTGCGCTAATACTCAAAAGCATAAAAGCTATCATCACCCAGGTTTTGCGGGCAAAAATACAATAGCCATAACGTAGTGCTGCAATCAGCATTAAACATGCAGCGCTGAAGTTATCGAGCAGCATAAAGTGCACAGATGTCAGTAAAACCGAGCTAAACAAACAAGCTAAAATTGCCTGCCTTTGTTTAAACTGAAATGAAGCCAAATCGAGTAATGTGGCAATGGCAACTAAGCACTGAGATAAAATAAACATAACGACTCCTGAAAAATCAGCAGTGTAATGTTTACTGTTTTGCTACGCCTTAACTTAAGTTAAGACGCCGTCTAATTCGCGATAAAGAAATCGCAGAAACCCCTAAATACATAGCAACCTCGTTTAAACTCAGTTGTTCAAGCCAATGCGGTTTTTGTTCCAGTAAATATTGGTAACGCTGCTCAGGGGTATTGAGTAATAAAAACGCTTCTTTTGCTTCTTTAAACATTAATTGCTGACTAATTAACTGATGTTTTATTGCTTGCCAGTCACTACTATCAAATAAAACCAAAGGCACCTTAATAAGCTCAGCATCACGTATCACTTTGAGCTGGTAAAGCGCTGGGGTTTTGGTTAACCAGTTACCATATAGCAGTGCAAATTCATCTTGAAAGTAGAACTCTTTACACTTTTGCGCACCTTGCGATGATGCATGTAATGCCCCAAGCACCCCAGATATAATTAAGTAACCTGCATCTTGTTCGTCACCTTGCTGCAATAAAACATCACCTTTAGCGAAACGCTTTATGGCGCATTGCCCAGCAAGCTTGTTACGAAATTCACAGGCTAGTTGATGGTAACTATCACCAAGTGGGAGTAACTGGGTATCAGTCAAGACTGCCAACCTTGCATTAGTAGTTCAGTAATTTGCTGGGCGTTTATACCTTCTCGAACCACAAAGCGCTCACCACACCAAAGCGGTGAAAAACCACTGTCGCCTTTAGCCTCTGCTTTTGCACGTAATGCGGTCATTGCAATCGACGCATACGGAAATGGCGGCGCCTGCTCTGGCATCGCCCCTAATTCTTGCATCACTCTGTTGCGTATTCCTCGGGCCGGTCGGCCAGAGAATAAGGTTGTCAATTCTGTTGAGTCTGGCTTAGCCGTTTTTAATACTTCACGATGTAAAGCACTTGTTGTCGCTTCTTCACAAAGTAAGTAAGCGCTCCCCACCTGCACTGCTACTACACCTAATGCTTGGTACTGGGCTACATCTTCTGCTGTACAAATTCCACCCGCAGCAATAACGGGAATATCAAGCTTTACACACTCTCGCACCAATTGAACAGTGGTTGGTTGCAGCGATAAATCCATTGATAAAAAATGGCCGCGGTGGCCGCCTGCTTCAATCCCTTGTGCAATAACCGCATCGGCACCATTTGCTTGTAACCAGCGCGCTTCATCTAATGTCGTGGCTGATGAAAGAACCGCTCCGCCCCACGCTTTAATCTGAGAAACAATCTCTTTACTGGGCAGGCCAAAGTGAAAGCTAACAATGGCAGGCTTATAAGGCGCGATAATATCGATCACTTGCTGATTAATTGGCTGGCGTGAAGCGTTACGGGTAAATTGTGAGGCATCGACAGCAAACTCATCGAAATAAGGCTCAAGTACATTATGCCATGCAGTTTGCTGAGCCATTGTATAGTCAGGTGTTTGATGACAAAAGAAATTAAGGTTGTAAGGCTTATCAGTATGCTGGCTAATGTAATCAAGCTCTGAGACAAGCTGCTCAGCCGAGAGCATAGCGCAAGGTAACGAGCCAAGCCCCCCAGCTTCACAAACAGCCACTGTCAGTTTGGCGTTTTGCACACCCGCCATTGGCGCTTGAATAATCGCAAGTTCGGTATTTAACACAGAATTTGTCATTACGTATTCCTTGTAAGTTTTGCAGCCTGTTGCAGTTTTTACAGAAAAAAGAGTGCCTAGCCAAGTTCAAATTAAATAAAACACAATTAAATCAAACAGCTAGAACAGCGAAAAATAGGTATTAGCCTTGCAAACCTTTTACTACAATTTTGTAAGGAGATAATGATGACTGATACTGTAACTACAATCAATCCAGCCAATGAGCAAACCTTAAATACGTATAATTTATTGTCATTGCAACAAGCACAGAGTGAAGTTGACCAATGTCATCAAGCTTTTTTAAAGTGGCGCACCACATCCCACGAGCAGCGAGCAAAATTACTCAATCAACTTGCACAAGTAATTGAATCAAACCAGCAAGAGTTGGCCCAGTTGATGACCGATGAAATGGGAAAGTTATATCAACAAGGCCTACAGGAAGTTGAGCTTTGCGCTGCAATTTGTCGCTATACCGCAGAGCAAGGGCCACAAGTGCTTGCTGATGAAAGCCGTGATATGCAAGACGGCCGTGCAATTATTAGCTACCAACCAATCGGTGTCGTTTTAGGTATCCAACCTTGGAACTTCCCGCTTTATCAAGTCATTCGCTATGCTTGTGCGAATATCATGGCGGGTAATACCACGGTGCTAAAACATGCAGGCAATGTATTTGGCATGGCTGAAAAAATTGAGCAATTATTTACTCAAGCTGGCTTTGATGACTATTGCTTTAAAAACCTACTGATTGACGGCAAAACCGCAAGCAAACTTATTGAGCACTCAGCTATTCGAGGTGTGACATTTACTGGTAGCGACGAAACAGGCAAAAAAGTTGCTGAGCTTGCAGGTAAACAGGTTAAGAAAACCGTACTTGAGCTTGGCAGTAACGATGCCTATGTTGTACTCGATGATGCTGACTTAAATACCGCGATTACCGCATGTACACAAGGGCGTTTGATCAATAACGGGCAAACCTGTGTTGCCGCAAAACGCTTTATTGTTGTTGATGCTTTATACGATGATTTTAAAGCCTTAATTAAAGAACAATTTGAACAAGTTGTTCTTGGTGATCCGAATGATGAAAAAACCACGCTCGGTCCAATGGCCCGTAAAGATCTGCGCGATAAACTTCATCAGCAAGTGACTGATTCAGTCAATGCGGGTGCGAGCATTGTTACCGGCGGTAACGTTGCTGAGCACACAGGCTTTTATTACACCCCGACTCTGCTTGAAAACATTAAACCGGGCATGCCCGCCTATGATGATGAATTATTTGGCCCTGTAGCATCGCTTATCAGGGCAAAAGATAATGATGAGGCTATGCAAATTGCTAATGACTCTCGCTATGGTCTTGGTGGCGGTATTTTCTCAAAAGACGAACAAGCAGCCATTGAGCTTGCAAAGCACCATTTTGATACCGGCATGGTGAATATTAATGGCTATGGTCTTGCTCAGCCGAACTTACCATTTGGTGGTGTAAAAGACAGTGGCTATGGCCGTGAACACGGCGGCTTTGGGCTACGTGAATTTGTTAATATCAAAACCATTATGATCAACGACTAACCACAAAAAAGGGCTCATTAGAGCCCTTTCTTATATCTAATTGTCCACCCTGAATAAGGTTATCACTTTTCAAACATGGGCACTTGCTGCTTAGACGCTGATGGCATTTTTAACTCATCCACTGCTTTTTCTTTATCAATCTGCTCTTGTTGTTTTTGATTGTCAGAATCGGGGTTATAAACAAGTTCAGTAAGTAGTGCAAAATGATCTGAGCCATATTTTGCCAAACGCTCAATACGCTTAACGCTAAACTCATTACTATGAAAAAGGTGGTCAAGCGGCCAGCGCATAAAGAAATAACTGGCATGAAACGTATTAAAAAAGCCGCGACCTTTGCGTGGATCTAACAAACCACTAATACGCATGAACAAGCGGGTACTCCGCGACCATGCAACATCATTTAGATCACCGGCAACAATACAAGGTCGCTGTCTGTTTTTAAGTGCTTTCGCTAAGATTATCAACTCAGTATCACGGGGTCGTGAACTGTCTTCTTCCGTAGGACTCGGAGGAGCAGGATGAATAAAGTGCCCTTGTACTTCTATGCCATCTGCATCTTCAAACAAAATATGAATTGAGGGGATATCGCTTTCTATAAGCTCACAAACTTTCTGTTGTTTGATTTTAAACTTGCTGTACAAGTGCATGCCATAGCGATTATCTTTTGGGCAGTACACTCGATATGGGTACTCTTGTTCTAAACTGCTCAGTTCATTTTGCCAAGTTTGATCAGACTCTAACGTAATGAGTAAATCAGGTTGGTGCGTTTTAACTAAGCCAATGAGTTTGTCATATTCGGTGTTCGACATCAGTACATTTGCCGACATAATACGAATACTGTGCTTATCGGACTTATTACTTGAGGCAACTTCTTTGTTAGCGAGCCTTGTGTAAGGGTAAATCCAGCCAACTTGCAATAACAGCACTAGGATACTAGCTAGAGCACAACCAATATAAAGCATTGATCCCGTACGACTGATTAAATAGCTTGCAGCAATTAAGCTCCCACAAGCAAGGTAAACCACTTGCAAGCGTACAAAGTCACAACTGCGAATTAAATAATGTTGGGAATATGAAAATGGCAAGATTGAGACCACTAGCAGCATGGCCAATAGTGAACTCAATCCATAAGTCATGATCGATTCAAGCAAAATTAGCGACTCAAAATAGAAATAATTTCTCGAGTATCTTCCACTAAACGCACGACAGTATCGTCGACTTGAATTGAAATTAGACCATCTCTGTCTCGTGATTTAATCACTTTGCCACGGCGGTAAATATCACGGTCAAGAATATCGCCTTTACGTAATTTTTTTTGCCAACCAGGCGGTAAATCACCACCATTATCAAGTTTCTTTTCTAGGCCAGGTGGCAGGCTTTTACCTTTGTCCTTATCCTTGTCTTTATCTTTCGCAAGTGCGCCAGCCGTCACTAAGCTCAAACCTATTACTGCAACTGTTAACAATGCTTTCATACGAGTGCTCCTTTTGTTAGTCCCAGTTAAGCGTAGCAAGTTTTTCTGAACTGGGTATGAAAGCAGCTAAAAAAAGCCGCTAAGCGGCTTTTGACAGGATTAACGATGGCGAGTAACAATTGATAAAATCTCTCGCGTATCGTGTACTAGATGAATAAGACGGTCGTCGATTTCGATGGCAATAATACCATTTCGGTCGCGACGTTTAATCACTCGCCCATGACGATATATATCACGGTCAAGAATATCACCATGATGATAACGCTTATACCAACCTGGTGGTAAGCCACCACCATGCCCTACTTTTTTGTATAAACCAGGTGGTAAATCACGGTAACTGTAACGGTCATATCTATCATAACGATCATGTCTGTCATGATGGTGATGTTTGTGGTGTTTTTTATGCTTTTTATGCTTTTTACGTTCGTGCTTATGTTCGTATCTATCATGGTCACGATCATGTTTCGCGTTTGCTTCCATAGGCATCAAACTCAAACCTAAAACGGCAACTGAGATAGTAAGTAATTTATTCATAATAGAGACCCTTAACGTTTGCTCTTGATAAAAAGCCTAACGTTTTAGCCTGAATCATAGATGAAGGGTTACAATTTAAAAACGCAACTGTTTACATATCAACACATTAGAAAGCTAACCTTTACATTTCTTTAAACTTCTTTGGCACTATTTACGAAAAATCGAGTCTGAGTTACAGTTCTGTTTGGGGCGTTTGTCGTTATATTTGCAACATAAACAAACGCTTCCTCACTACATAATAAGGATAATTTATGAATCTACTAAAATGGTGTTTGGTCATTAGCATTACTGCACTAACGGGCTGTAGTGCCATGATGAGCCAATATGGCAATCAAAAAACGCAATCAAGTTCATTGGTTGAGTATCTTTACCCAGACCAGCAAGACAGAGCAGCCCATCAAGCAACGATCCCAACTTTGAACTTACCTGCCACTGTAGGGATTGCCTTTATTCCTAACAAGTACAATGATGGCTTACACCACGGAGACGAAGTGGCACTGCTGAACAAAGTTAAAAAGCAGTTTATGCAATATGACTATATTGACCGCATTGAAGTGATCCCAAGCACATATTTAAAAGGCGGCGAAGGGTTTACCACATTAGAACAAGTATCACGATTATATGATGTGGATATTATGGCGCTTGTTTCGTACGACCAAGTATCGCAAAGCTTAGAAAATAACGCCGCTTTTTTATATCTAACGATTGTTGGTTTATATGTGATTCCGGGCAATGAAAACTCAGTACAAACCTTTGTAGATACCGCCGTATTTGATGTAAAAAGCCGAAAAATGCTGTTTCGCGCTCCAGGTATACATAAAGCAGAGCAACGCAGCACAGCGATTGGCATCGATGAAGTCGCTAAAGAGCAGTCGCTGGCAAGCTTTAATGGTGCCGTTGATGACATGATCACGAATCTCGATGCGGAATTGGCGCAATTTAAAACCCGCGTTAAAGAAGAAAAAGTAGCTAATGTCACGCACAGAAATGGTACTAGCGGCAGTAGCTTATTTTGGTTAGTTGCAGTACTGGCAGGTTTTGCCGTACATCGCCGTAGCGCATAACAGACAAAGTTATTAATCGCGAAAGCTTTTACCCATCCTAAAAAGCAGTTACCCTTTGGTTTTTGTTGTACCTAACCAAAGGGTTTTCATGAAGTTGTCGATACTCTCAGTGCTTGTGAGCACCTCATTATTTAACCATCAAGCTTTCGCTAATAATGAGCTAGAACATATTACAACAACCGCCTCGCGCAGCGAAGTGTTGGCAGATCCATTGCCAGTTGTGGTCAGCAGTATTTCACAAAAGCAACTAGCCCTAATCGCTCCTACCCATATTGAACAAGCCCTTAAGCAAGTGGCCGGTGCTAATCTTCAACACGGTAACGGCCAAGAGTATTTACCCGCTCTACGTTCGCCTGTACTTTCTGGTGCTGGTGCCTGCGGTGGCTTACTTACCGCTGAAGATGGTATTCCACTTCGCGCAGCTGGTTTTTGCAACATCAATGAATTATTCGAAGCCCACACAGAAATGGCTGAACGTATCGAAGTACTGAAAGGCCCGGGCTCTGCCCTTTATGGTTCAAATGCAGTGCATGGTGTAGTCAACGTGATCACGCCAGATACAACCTATGACCACAACCAACTTGGTTTTGATTACGGCTCGTTTGGCTACACTCGCTACAAACTTGGTACGGGGCGTGACTTTGGCCAGCAAGGTTTAGGCATTAATGCCACGATCACCCGAGATACAGGTTATCGTGATGACGAAAGTGTTGATCAAGAAAAGCTATCACTGCGTCACCGTTTTGATGGCGAAAAATTAAGTGTAAGTACAGGCCTGACTTACACCCATTTAGATCAGCAAACAGCTGGCTACATCGAGGGCTTTGAAAGCTATAAGGATGAGCAAATAGCTCAGTCTAATTTTGATCCTGATGCATTTCGTAAAGCCCGCTCTTTACGTGTTTGGTCAAAGCTAAACTGGACACAAGATGAGGCTAACAGCTTTACCCTAACGCCTTATATCCGCGATCAAAACATGACCTTCTTTAAGCATTTTTTACCGGGTACTCCCCTTGAAGAAAATGCTCAGCAAGGTGTTGGCCTACAATCAAGCTGGCAGCATAAGTTAACGGGTTCTAGCCTGTTAACTGTTGGCTTTGATGGTGAGCTTACAGATGCTGACTTTTTACAATATCAAGACAGCCCCACTCAAGGCTCAGCGTTTTTAGTTGCCACCGTGCCCCAAGGTAAACATTACGACTATCAAGTAACTAGCACCCTATTAGCACCGTTTGTGAACCTTGATTGGCAACTTGATGAGTTACTTATCAGCCTTGGTGGCCGATACGAGCGTATGCGCTATGACTACAACAACCATATGTTGGCTGGCCGCACAAAAGAAGATGGCACAGCTTGCGCAATGGGCGGATGTCGCTATTCTCGACCAGAAAGCGGCGAAAATCGCTTTACTAACTTTTCGCCTAAGCTTGGTTTAAGCTATCAATATGCTGAAAACCAGTTTATCTACGCCAATGCTTCAGAAGGTTATCGAGCACCGCAAGCGGCAGAGCTTTATCAGTTACAACGCGAACAAAATGTCGCAGATCTGAAATCTGAAACAGCTAAAAACCTAGAGCTTGGTTTAAAAGGTCAACAAGCACAGCTGCATTATGTAGTTAGCATTTATGCAATGAATAAAAAGAATACAATTTTCCGCGACAGTGATTTTTATTACGTCAATGATGGCCAAACCCAGCATCGTGGAGTTGAGCTTGAATTAGCCTATGCCATTACGCCAAGCTTATCGATGCAGTTAGCCGCGAGCCACGCCAAGCATACATATAGTTATGACCAATTACTTAGCGGAGTTAATATCAATGGCAATCTCATTGATACTGCACCACGTAACATCGCTAACTTACAGCTACTTTGGCAAGCAAACGATATGACGCGTGTTGGCCTTGAGCTACATACCACCAGCAGCTACTTTACTGATCCTGAAAACCAGCATAGTTACCAAGGCCATTCATTAGTAAATTTACGAGCGGCGTGGCACCTAACAGATAACTTTACTGTGACTGCACGAATAAACAATTTAACCGACGAGCGTTACGCAGAGCGTGCTGACTACACTACATTTAGTGGCGACCGCTACTTTCCGGGTAGACCGCGCAACGCCATGTTATCAGCAAGTTATCAGTTTTAAGTAACCGCATTATTTGGTGAGCTATCTCATAGTTCACCCACGCTGTTTAGTGTTTTGGTATGATAAATGTACCTATTGCTATAGTTCCTAAACAGCGTGTCATCTTCTCAAAATCTAATTCGTAACCTTCTTTTAGTGCTGGGCATTTTTCTTATTGCAGCCAGTTTACGTGCCCCTATTACTGGCATTGCACCGGTACTTGAACAAATCATTGATCAATTTAAGTTAAATGCATCACAAGCCGGTATGTTGACAACTTTACCTTTAATTGCATTTGCTATTGCTTCACCTATGGCAGCAAGCCTTGCTAAAAAATGCGGCCTTGAAGTATCACTGTTTATTGCCCTTGTATTAATTGGCATAGGGGTTGTGTCTCGGGTTATTGACTCTGCCATCGTGCTATTTATTGGCACCGCTGTAATTGGTGTCGGTATCGCGATTGGTAATGTGTTATTACCAAGCTTGATAAAACGTGACTTTCCACACAAAGTCGCTGTGATGACGTCCAGTTATGTTTTGGCAATGGGTATATTTGGAGGCTGCTATTCAGCACTCATCATTCCGCTGGCTGAGTATAAAGACCTTGGTTGGCAATTGGCGCTTGCCAGTTATGCCTTATTGGTTGTGCTGGCTATTGTGGTGTGGTTACCACAACTTAAGCAACATACCATGCCAAAACAGGCACATGTGTCGAACAATACACAAAGCAAAATTTGGCACTCTGCACTTGCTTGGCAAATCACCTTATTGCTCGGCTTTAACTCGTTTTTCACTTATATCATGCTAGGTTGGCTACCCAGCATTTTAATAGAAGGCGGCCATAGTGCGCAGCACGCGGGTGCTTTACAAGGCGCCTTTCAAGTAGCCTCAGCGCTACCAGGTATTGTGCTTATTCCACTACTTGCCAAATTAAAAGATCAACGCATCTTAACGCTAAGCTTAGCGTTACTTGGTGCGCTTTGTTCTGTTGGATTATTAGTTGCGCCTAGTTTTGCGATGCTTTGGTCAGTCACCTTAGGGTTTTGCTCAGGTGCCTGTTTTATCTTGGGCTTATCATTTGTAAGCCTACGCACTCATGACTCAATGCAAGCTGCGGCGTTATCGGGTATGGCGCAATGTATCGGGTATTTATTGGCTGCAACAGGCCCTATTATTGCGGGCGCCTTACATAGTTATTTTAATAACTGGGCGGGAGCACTTTGGCTGTGTATTGCATCTAGCCTGTTGTGTGCTTTATTTGGTTACTTAAGCGGCCGAAATATCACTATCGGCCAACAATAAATATGAAACCGCGGCTATTTAGGGGCGGTTTCAAAGGTACTCATATTACTAAGGTTATCGAGCCAAGGTTTATGTGAGCGATACCAAATATGCGCTTTAGGGATAAGCTTATCAGCTTGCTCTATAGCGCCAATACGTAAGCCATAAATACGTTCACCTGCACCTACAGAAGTCGCGTATAAGGCCGTACCACAGTTACCACAAAACCCTTGCGCACGCTGGTTACCACTTTCGGCAATTTTTATATATTCTTTTGGCTCAGCACCTGTAAAGGTAACCCCATCTGGTACAGACACCACAACCGTACGAAAAGGCGCACCTGAGATAATTTGGCAGTCAGTGCAGTGACAGTTAATCACTTTATTTTCGTCAACTTCTGCGTAGTAAGTTACCTCACCACAATGACAACGACCGGTAACCTTCATATTAAACTCCTTGTTGAGGTGGCTGCTCTTTTACTGGATAGTGATTGGCATGTTTTAAGCTTTGTAAATCATTAAAACGTACTCCATGCTGGGCCATAATAAGGCGTATTTTTTTGCTAATCAATTGCCTAATGTAAAAGGGCTGGTTCGGCACAAAATGATGGATTGTATGGGTTCGGCCAAAATCAAAACAAAATAACTGAAACGGTAAAAACCAACGGCTGGTGATCACATGCGTTTGCTCAAGCAAGTTATTTACACCGCCATAATAATGCATTGAAGATGTCACTAAGTTAAGAGACGTTGAGCGAATGATATTAGGCACAATAAGTACCACCATTAAAAACTCAGCTCCCGCCAGTAACTCAGCTCCCCACGGCGGCAATGTAAATGGCTGTACAAACTGCACTGCGTAATAAGCAATTACCCCATAAAGAATCGCAAAATACGCGGTTGCAAACGGAAAGCCTGCATTAAACACCCGTAAAAACTTAAAGCCGCTAATTTCTTTACTAAATCGCTTGGTATTGATTAATAAACCTAGCAGACCATCAGTAATGACCAAGGCTCTTAAAAATGGCGATTTAATGCCATTGCCCACTAAACGCTCTTCTAAATCTTGTGAGGTACCGGATACTTTATGGTGATGTAAGTGAATCTTTCTGCGATACCAAGGATTCACCGTATTGGGCCGCATAAGCCACACGGTTAACATCATAAAGTTATGTATAAAAGGGTGATTACTAAAATACTGCTTATGGATAAGGTCATGCTCAAGCTCATGCGATATAGAGGTAATAAAGGCTGCCAGAATGATGCAAAGCCACGAGGGAATAACCGCTAAGTAATAAAGAGTCGCAACGCCAATCAGTGAAAACAACGACACGAGTAGAATAACCATCGCAATGGCGTTTTGCTGGTTAAGAATAGGGTAATGCGATCTAAGCGATTGCTCTTCGGCCTTAATGGCTGTAACAATCGCCTTTATGTTTTGCTTTGCGGTTAATTCTGACATCACAAGCTTTGCTAACTGTTTGATGTCAAAATCATACAGTAATTACCTATTGCTCTCGAGAAAATTGCGTTAAAAATGGAATTACATCATTTGCTGGCAATGGTTTAGAAAAGTAATAGCCTTGTATATAGTCACAACCGGCTTCGGTTAGCACAGCCAATTGCTCGCGCTCTTCAACTCCTTCTGCAACGACTTTAATACCTAATACACGACTCATTTGAATAATCGATTTAACCAGCGCTTCGTCGCCTAAATCAACATGCACTTCATCAATAAATGACTTATCTAGTTTTAGTACATCAACTGGGAAGCGGCGCAAATAACTAAGAGACGAATAACCCGTACCAAAATCATCTAGCGAAATTAAACACCCAGCTTGCTTCAACTGCTTTAACACATCGAGATGGTTCGTATTTTCTGGCGCTAAAACACTCTCAGTTAATTCAAATGAAATTTGTGATGGTTTAACCCCTTGCCCTTTAATAATCTCAAGCCATGCATTACGTTCAGGGTTAAACTCAGTAAATTCAAATAAAGAACGGTTCACATTAAAAACAAAGTTTTCATAACCTTGTGCTTCTAACGCCTTTATTTGCTGGCAGGTTTTAATCAATACAAGTTCACCGAGGGGAATAATCACCCGCGACTCTTCTGCTAACGGAATAAACTCAGCAGGTGATACCCATTGCCCTTGGTTGTTCCATCGCACTAAACTTTCGAATTTAGCGACCGTATTATTTTCAATATCAATAATAGGTTGAAAATACACTTCTATGTCGTTGTTCTTTACGGCTTGTGTAAGCTGCTCAACCAGTAAGTTGTGCTTTTTAACCTTGTTATCCATCTCTTTGCAGAAAAACAGATATTCATCGCCTGTTTGTTTTGCATTTAAGGTGGCAAGCTCAGCTTGGCGAACTAAGCGACGAGCTATTTTTTCGATATTTTCTTGTGAAGTCGCCGTTCCCGCTTGCTCAAATTGACTAATGCCCAGCGTAACTGAAACCTGCTGACTAATGCCGCCAATAGAAACGGGCTCAACAAGTAACGCGGTAATTTGTTTACAAACATGCTCAAGTTCACTGACATGCTGATAAGTTTGTAAAATTGCGAAACTATCACCATCGATCCGCGAAAAAGCAGACTCTTTAAAGCTTTCATCGAGGCGCTCTGAAAGCTCGCATAAAACCTTATCGCCAAAGGTTAAACCGTAAACGGTGTTGATATCTTGAAACTTATCAACATCAAAGTAGATAACGGCTAAGTTAGTATTCTCATCATCTTGATAAGACAAAGATGATAGCAACTGGCATAAGTACTCTTTGAAGTAAAAACGATTGGTCAAACCGGTGAGTTGATCGTGGTTTGCATGAAAATAGATTTTCTGCTCAGCTTCTTTTTTCTCGGTGATATCCAAAATAAACGCCACATAGCAATCTTCACCATTATTTTGCATTTTGGTTATCGATAAAAATTGCGTGTACAACTTACCTTGTTTGGTTTTATTAGTGATCTCACCAGACCACTTACCTTCAGTATTAATTTGGTGCCACATTGCTTTATAAAAATGCGGGTCATACTTGTTTGAGCTTAAAATTTTTGGATTTTGCCCTAAGACTTCATCCAACGAATAACCCGTCATTTTAGTAAATGCGGTATTCGCGTAGGTAATATGTACATTGTGGTCGCAAATAAAAATCGCTTCGTGACTTTGCTCAATCAATTGGTTTGCAAAATCAAGTTTAGCTATAAAGCGATCTTTTTCGATTTCTCGCTGGATAAGACCAGTAAATAACGAGAAAAAAGATTCAATTTGCATCGCATCATTTATTTCATGCTGAAATAGAGCTACAAGAATAGTATCGGTTTTACCCGAAATACTTTGTAAAGGCACACCCACATAGGCTTCGATACCCATATCAACAAGTAGCTGATCATTAGGGAATAACTGCTGAACACCCGAGCTGAAACTAGAGATACTGCCACAGCTGACATCGTTACAAGGCGTACAGCGGATATCGTAGCTGATGTTTTCAACAATTTCGTCACGCGCACACAAAGCTATAGTCGTTGCATGCAAAGTTGACTCATCGACTTGAGCTAAAAAAACATAAGAAGCACCAAGCACTTCTGATAAAGACAGGCATATTGCATTATAAAAGTTATCACTTTTAAGACTTGAAATACTTTCAACAATACGCTTTAAGTCGTATGTACCCACGCTATGCTACCCTACCGATATTGTGCACTAAGTGATTGACTTCACTTATAGTTCAGACCGCAAATTGTATTATAAGATGTATTCAAACACCATCGTACTCTAGTCTTAAATGATTAATTTTCAACCAAATAAGCACACATTTTTCGGGGTTATTTGTAGACTAAGCATAGTTCGAACTTGACCGCTTATAAATAGAACAAAAGTTGCTTTAATAGAGGCTGAATTGGTACTTAGATTTGAGTTATAGGTGCTAGGCTCTGGGTGCTAGGTTCTAGGCTCTGGGTGCTAGGCGCTAGGCGCTAGGCGCTAGGCAAAATGTACCCGTAGGAATGGCTTTAGCCATGAATTATGTTTTTCAGCATTGCTGGTTCGGTTTTCTTGGTTCGGCAGTAAACTACCTCCTACAATGCTTTTACGTAAGGGTTGTTTTCAAAACCCAACAACCGCACCGCTCGGCTAAAAACTGACAGCTGATGGCTGATGGCTGAAAGCTTTTCAGGCATAAAAAAACCCCAGCAAAACTGCTGGGGTCATAAAAGTGGTACCAGTAGGTGGACTTTTACTTATTCCAGTGCCACGCCCTGCGTGGCGCTCAAGTCCGCTAACTACTTTTTTCAGGCATAAAAAAACCCTAACCAATTGGCTAGGGTTAAAAAGTGGTACCAGTAGGCGGACTTGAACCGCCACGCCCGAAGGCAACGGATTTTGAATCCGTCATGTCTACCAATTCCATCATACTGGCTTCATTTTTCTTTAACCTTCTAAACACGAGAAGATAAAGAAAAACCACTTTAGAGCAAAAGCTTTTTTAACTGCTTTTGTCTCTATGCCAAGCATTATACAAAGAATGGGTAAGGCAGCAAGCGTTTTGTGCGGCGTCACTGATCAACCGCACAATAATTAAACAAGTTGTTAACTTTAGAGTTTTGGCATCATTCGCGAAACAATCGCCTGACAATCGATATCATGACTCAGGCAGCCGTACTGACTAAACCCTGCACCACTTAAACGACTTTTTACAAACGCATCGGCAATAAGTGGCTCGCCAAATTGTAATAGTGTTGATGCTTGCCAAAGCTGTGCCAGCCTTTCAATTATGCGCCGAGCATGCATTTCAAGGTTTGCAGTATCTGTGAGCATCTCTTTTAGTTCATCGAGTTTTATCGCAAAATCAGGATGCAAACTGCGCGCTTTTTCAAGTTCATTGATAAGCACCTCAAGTGACTCGGGCTCACGGCTGAACACGCGTAAAAGATCAAGGCATTGCACATTACCAGAGCCTTCCCAGATAGAGTTAACCGGTGCTTCTTTATAAAGTCGGCTGGTAATGTTGTCTTGAACATAACCCACGCCACCAATACATTCCATAGCCTCATAAGTGTGCTGCACTGCCCGCTTACAGATCCAATATTTACCGATTGCTGTGGCGCTACGTATTAATGCCACTTCATTGCTATCATCTTGGTTATCAAGGGCGTTGGCAATACGCATTGAAATGGCAAGAGCAGCTTCGGCCTCGATAGCTAAATCAGCGAGTACATTGAGCATGAGCGGCTGTTGATGCAAGTTTTTACCAAACACACTGCGCCCAGCTGTATGCCAAATTGCTTCTTTTACTGCTTGTAACATCAGCGAGCTTGAACCCAGCATGCAGTCATAACGAGTTAGAGCGACCATTTGAATAATAGTGGCAATGCCTCGCCCCGGCTCACCGAGTAACCAGCCATGTGCACCTCTGAATTCAATTTCAGAGCTCGCATTTGATTGGTTCCCCAATTTACTTTTTAAGCGCTGAATATACATGGCATTTTTCTCGCCAGTTTCGAGCCAGCGTGGCACTAAAAAGCAAGATAATTGCTTTTCATCGGTATTAGCGAGTACTAAAAAGGCGTCGCTCATGGGCGCTGAGCAAAACCATTTGTGGCCGGTTAAAGTATATAATTGCCCTGCACCGCTTTCATTGATGGCGTCTGCTTTGGTGGTGTTCGCACGAACATCAGAGCCGCCTTGTTTTTCAGTCATCGCCATACCTATGGTGACACCTTTTTTCTCGGTCCAAGGCTTATTGTCTGAATCGTAATGATTTGCCAGTATTTTAGGTAGCCACATAGCCGCTACATTTTCTTGACTCGCAATGGCAGGCACACTAGCAAACGTCATGGTTAATGGGCAACCAGAGCCCGGATCAGCATGATTGTGTAGCACCGCCATTACCGCTCTTACAACATGGCTACCGGCTTTCTTTTGCTGCCAAGGCAAAGCGCTGTGCCCTTGCTCTATAGCATGCTGCATTAGCTGATGGTAACTTGGATGATAATCAACTTGGTCTATGCGTTCGCCAAAGCGGCTGTGAGTTGTTAATTCGGGTAAGTGTTTGTTTGCTAAGAACCCAGCTTGCAGTAATACACCTCCCACTTGTTCCCCAAACGCCGTTAAATGCGCAGTTCCCCATTGCCCAGCAAAACGATTTTGCCAGTATTGAAGTACCCTGTCGGCCTCATAGGCGTTGTAGTTTTCAAGTGGTTTGGGTTGATTAAATACTTGGTGAGTTTCGCTTTGAGAAACGGCCATAACTGTGTGCTCATTTTTATTATTTTCTCAACTATAGCAGGTCAGACCTGTTTGTCGACTTGCTAAACGGCCGTTAAGTATTTCTTGTTTGCGAAGGACTTTGCTAAACTACTGCGCAATTTAATTGGACGAGATTGTTTATGTCAGCTGAGTTTCCACGTGCCGGTTTCTGGCGCCGCTTTGCCTCTTTAATCTACGATACCTTGGTTATCATTGCCTTTGCGATGCTGACAACCGTACTGTATTTATTAGCTGTTCAAGGGCTAATTTCTTTAGACTTACTAAGTATTGGTGACGCTGAAGATGTATCTGCTTTCATTCAAAATTCACCATTATTGTATGGCTTTCGTAGTGTGTTATTAGTGATAGTGAGTGTTAGTTTCTTTAGCTATTTTTGGGCTAAGAGCGGCCAAACTATTGGTATGCGTGCATGGCGTTTGAAGGTGCAAACCCTCGATGGTCATTTAATTAGCTGGCATCAAGGCGCACTTAGAGCCATTACTGCACTATTAGGGTTAGGTAATTTAGTGGTGTTGGTAGATTTTAAAAATAAGCGTGCCTTACAAGATTACATCGCAAAAACAGAAGTGATCACCCTCACCAAAGAAGAAAATAAACGTATTTATCGCTCACTTGATTAAGTGATTAAGCAATACCGCAAGCACAAAAAAAGCGTGGCTCAAACCACGCTTTTTTTGTGCTTTTTAAACGACTATCAAACTCGTTTATTCAATAGGTAAGTTGCAAACCCTATAAACAGTAGGCTTGGTAACACAGCACCAACCACAGCTGGAATTTGGTAAACCATCACCACAGGACCAAATATCTCATTAGTTAAGTGGAAAGTAATACCGGTTATAACACCCATGATGATACGTGCGCCCATAGTTACTGTGCGAAGCGGGCCGAATATAAACGATAAAGCAACTAACAACATAACGGCGATAGATACAGGCTGCATGATCTTACGCCATAGCGCTAGCTCATAAGTGCTGGTGTCTTGCTCATTTTGCTGCAAATAACCTAAATATGACCAAAGCCCAGTAAACGACAGCGCTTCGGGCTTAACCGACACCACTCCTAATTTTTCGGCGGTCAGTTGCGAATCGTAAAATTCTTCTTTGTGCTGCTCAGTACTGATCTGCTCTGGCGTGATCATGACTTTATTTACATCACGAAGTAACCAACCATCTTTACGGTTTAATGCTTCTTCTGCTTTGGTAATTTGAGTAAGTTGCAACGATTTATCAAAGTGATACATATGCACGCCACGTAAAGTGCCTTGCTGATCGACATCTTCAATATTAATAAAATTGCTGCCATCTTTCGCCCACACACCTTGCTTAGCATTAAATACATCACCACCATAAATCGCTTGGTTACGTATTTCTTTTGCTTTGAGCTGTGCTTCTGGAGCACCCCATTCACCTAGCGCCATCATACAAATCGCCATAAACATCGCGGTTTTCATGACTGATGCAATGATTTGCAAACGTGACATACCCGCCGCTTGCATAACGACCAGCTCACTGTTTGAGGCCAATGCACCTAAACCTGTTAAGCCGCCAATCAAGGCTGCCATTGGGAAGAAGATAACTAAATCACCCGGCATGCTGTATAAGGTGTAAATCAACGCAGTTGCAATATCATAGCTACCACGGCCAACTGATTTTAACTGCTCAATAAACTTAATGAGGGTACTAATACCTACCAGAACCATTAAAGCAAAACCGGTGGTTTGAATTATGCTGCGACCTAAATACCAGTCGAGTGTTTTCATCATGCGCTTAACTCCCGCTTAGTCACAACTGCCTTTAACCATGCTCCGAGCGGACGACCTTTGATAATCAAGAAACCACCAATAAACAAGGCTGATAAATGGATCCACCACAAACCAATTGAAGGTGGAATTTTACCATCTTCAACAGCAAACTTAGCTGCATTCAATAAAATGAAGTACCCTAAATACAAGCTAATTGCAGGCACTAATTTAGCGAATTTCCCTTGGCGCGGATTCACCACACTCAAAGGTACTGCGAGTAAAGTTAATAATGGAATTGAAAGCGGAATAGCTAAACGCCACTGCCACTGTGCAATAGCTTCAGAGGTTTTCATTTTGAATAAATCAAACGTTGGTATAGCTTCTAACTTACGACGCTGGTGCTCTATTTCTTGATCTTGAATTTGCACACTGTAACCATCGAACTCTGTTAAGTTTAACGCAGCAGACTCGCCATCTGTTTCATAGCGCTTACCATCGTTAAGAACAAGTTGCTGCTCACCGTTATCTTGCTCAATCACCACACCACGCTCTGCATATACTAAACGGGCTAAGTCACCTTTTTCACGATCTGGTAACTGCGCAACAAATACCTTGTGTAGCTCTTTACCGCTATTTTCGATGTTGTGAATGAAGACTACGGCTTTCTCATTACCCGTTTGCTGAAAACGCCCTGCACGTAATGCCGATAAGCCTGCATCAGCTTTGGCTTGCTCTTTTAATTGATATTCTTGCTCACTGGCCCACGGCGCAACATAAAGAGTAAGCGCACCGGCTAAAATAGCCATCGCAGTACTTGAGATAAGCGTGACACGAACCACATACCACTCACTGACACCACAGGCTTTGAAAACAGTCATTTCGCTGTCTGCATAAATGCGACTGTAGGCCAAAATAATCCCTAAGAAGATACTCAAGGGCAGAATAAGGGAAGCAAGTTGAGGAAGTTTTAGTGCAATCATCGAAAGCACAAGTTTAGCTGGAAGACCCCCTTCAGAGGCGTCTCCTAAAATAACAACAAACTTTTGAGACACAAAAATAGTCATCAAAGTTAAAAATACGGCGACCTGCGACTTGAAGACTTCAGTGGTCAAATAACGAAAAATTAGCAATGCTCGCCCCTGTTAAACATCGAGTTTCACTGGAATAGTAAGGAATTTTGAGTAAACTAGTTATTTTACTCACTTTATTATATGCCATCAAAGTTAAATATCATACCTAGCAAGAACATATAATCTTGCATAAATGGTGCAGATGGCGTCTATTATGTGATATTGATATTCACATTAAGATAAAGTTCAAAAACACATAAATAGAGTCATAGTTTATGTACTAAGATTAGTGCTATTAAACTAAAAAATGTAAGAAAGGACTCGAAAAAGAATTTCTTACCCTTATAAACTAAGGTTATACGACTCAATATCAGGAGTAACAATGGAATTTAGCGTAAAAAGTGGTAGTCCAGAAAAGCAACGTAGCGCATGTATTGTAGTAGGCGTTTATGAGCCACGTCGTTTATCCCCCATTGGTGAACAATTAGATAAAATCAGTGATGGTTATATCTCTAACTTACTACGCCGTGGTGACCTTGAAGGTAAGCCAGGCCAAGTATTGCTATTGCATCATGTACCTAATGTACTGAGCGAGCGTGTACTACTAGTAGGTTGTGGTAAAGAGCGTGAGCTTGATGACAAACAATATAAACAAATCATCTCAAAAACGATTAACACGCTAAACGAAACTGGTTCGATGGAAGCGGTATGCTTTTTAACTGAGCAACACGTTAAAAGCCGTGACACTTATTGGAAAGTACGCCAAGCAGTTGAAACAACTCAAGACTGCTTGTATACCTTCAATCAACTGAAAAGCAAAAAGAGCGACCCACGTCGCCCACTACGTAAAATTGTTTTCAACGTACCAACGCGTCGCGAGTTAACCATTGGCGAAAGTGCAATTGAGCATGGCTTAGCCATCGCTGCTGGTAGCAAGTTATGTAAAGACGTTGCTAACATGCCGCCAAATATCTGTAACCCAGCTTATTTAGGTGAGCAAGCACAAGAAATTGCTGATAATTTCGATAATGTAAGCGTTGATATTATTGGTGAAGAAAAAATGGCAGAGCTGGGCATGAATTCATACCTAGCGGTTGGCCGTGGTAGTGCTAATGAATCGGTTATGTCGGTGATCAACTATCAAGGTGGCGACAAAGACCAAGCGCCAATCGTGTTAGTGGGTAAAGGCTTAACCTTTGACTCAGGTGGTATTTCGATCAAGCCAGGCGAAGCCATGGATGAAATGAAATACGACATGGGTGGTGCAGCAGGTGTTATTGGTACTATGCGCGCTTTAGTGCAAATGCAATTACCAATTAACGTTGTCGGTGTTTTAGCTGGTTGTGAAAACATGCCAGGCTCAAACGCTTATCGCCCGGGTGATATCTTAACCACTATGTCGGGGCAAACAGTTGAAGTGTTAAATACCGACGCTGAAGGCCGTTTAGTACTGTGTGATGCACTCACTTATGTTGAGCGCTTTGAACCAGATACCGTTGTCGATGTAGCAACACTGACAGGTGCATGTATTATCGCGCTGGGTTCACATGCCACAGGTTTACTATCAAACCACAACCCACTTGCCCATGACCTACTAAAAGCGTCTGAGCAAAGTGGCGACCGCGCATGGCAGTTACCTCTTTGGGATGACTATCAAGAGCAACTTGAAAGCCCATTCGCTGATTTCACCAACTTAGGTGGCCGTGCTGCAGGTACGATTACAGCGGCATGCTTCTTATCTAAATTCACCAAAAAATATAACTGGGCGCATTTAGATATCGCAGGTACAGCATGGCGCAGCGGCGGTAAAAACAAAGGCGCAACCGGTCGTCCGGTGCCTATGTTGACTCAGTATTTACTGAACCGCGCAGGCGTGAGTGAAGCTAGTCACGATTAAGCCTTACCGCAAGCTTTAAACTAACCCTAAATAAGGCGCCAAATGGCGCCTTATTAATTGAAGCAATTCGCGTTCTATGTCAAAATCCCTGCTTTGATCTGTGTATCTGTGGGGACGAAAGTCACTATGAATATGAACGCACAATTTTACGTTCTAAAACAAGATGATAGTGCCCACCAAACGGCTGGCGCTGTTTTCGATCTGGCAGCTAAAATTGCTGCGGATCAGTATCGTCTAGGTCATCGCGTATTTATTTACGCTGATAACACCGACACGGCCCACACAATCGACGACATCATTTGGTCATTTGAACCAGATAGTTTTGTACCACATAACTTACAAGGTGAAGGCCCTAAAGGTGGCGCTCCGGTTGAAATTGGTATGACTCCACCTGTCGGCAACAGAAAAATATTAATCAACTTAGCTGAACACCTACCGGATTTTATTCGCCGTTTTCAGCAGGTTTATGATTTCGTACCCGTTGAGCCAAATGCTAAGCAAGCCGCCCGTGAGCGGTTTAAAAAGCTTCGCCAACTGGGCGCCCATATTGCAACGCAAGAAATTGACATTTAAGCATTTATTTAAGGTTCTGTGTAATGGATAAAACCTATAATCCGCAAGATATTGAACAGTCTTTATACCAAGGCTGGGAAGAAAATGGCTACTTTAAACCGTCTGGCCAAGGTGACGCTTACTCAATTATGATCCCGCCACCAAACGTCACGGGTAGCTTACACATGGGCCACGCGTTCCAAGATACCATCATGGATACGCTAACGCGTTTAAAGCGTATGCAAGGCAACAACACTTTATGGCAAGTAGGTACTGACCACGCAGGTATCGCAACGCAAATGCTTGTTGAGCGTAAGCTTGCTGCTGAAGAAGGTAAAACACGTCACGACCTAGGCCGTGAAGCATTTATCGATAAAATCTGGGAGTGGAAAAACCACTCTGGCGGCACGATCACTAAACAATTACGTCGTTTAGGTGCTTCTGTAGATTGGGACCGTGAGCGTTTCACTATGGACGAAGGCCTTTCTGAAGCAGTTAAAGAAGTATTCGTACGTCTTCACAAAGAAGATTTAATTTACCGTGGTAAGCGTCTAGTTAACTGGGACCCTAAACTTCACACGGCTATTTCTGATCTTGAAGTTGAAAACAAAGACAAACAAGGTCACATGTGGAACCTACGTTACCCACTTGCTGATGGCGTAAAAACCAAAGATGGTAAAGACTACATCGTTGTTGCTACAACGCGTCCTGAAACAATGCTAGGTGATTCAGGTGTTGCTGTTAACCCTGATGATGAGCGTTACCAAGATCTGATCGGTAAAGAAATTTTACTGCCTATCGTAAACCGTCGTATTCCAATTGTTGCCGATGAACATGCAGACATGGAAAAAGGCACAGGTTGTGTGAAAATCACGCCTGCCCACGACTTTAACGATAACGAAGTAGGTAAACGTCACCAACTTCCTATGATCAACATCTTCAACAAAGATGCTGCAGTATTAAGCGAAGGCGAAAGCTACACATTCGACGGTAAAGAGCTTGAATTAGATGCGCCAATTCCTGAGCGCTTACACGGCCTTGACCGCTTTGATGCACGTAAAGCGATTGTGAGCGAATTTGAAGAACTTGGTCTATTAGAAAAAATTGAAGATCACAGCCTAACAGTTCCTTACGGTGACCGTTCTGGCGTAGTGATTGAGCCACTTCTTACTGATCAGTGGTACGTGCGCGTAGCACCTCTAGCAGAGCCTGCAAAAGAAGCAGTTAAAAATGGCGACATTAAGTTCGTGCCTCAACAATACGAGAACATGTACTTCTCGTGGATGAACGACGTACAAGACTGGTGTATTTCACGTCAGCTTTGGTGGGGTCACCGCATCCCAGCTTGGTACGACAACGAAGGCAACGTTTACGTTGGTCGTGACGAAGCTGAAGTACGCCGCGATAACAACCTTGCTGATGATGTTGCACTTAAGCAAGACGAAGACGTTTTAGATACCTGGTTCTCATCTGCGCTTTGGACTTTCTCAACGCAAGGTTGGCCGGCAAACACTGATGATTTAAAAACTTTCCACCCGTCTGACGTATTGGTAACAGGTTTCGATATCATTTTCTTCTGGGTTGCTCGTATGATCATGATGACCATGCACTTCATCAAAGATGAAGACGGCAAGCCACAAGTACCATTTAAAACCGTTTACGTAACTGGCCTTATCCGCGATGAAAACGGCGATAAGATGTCTAAATCGAAAGGTAACGTACTTGATCCTATCGACATGATTGACGGTATCGATCTTGAAAGCCTAGTTGAAAAGCGCACTGGTAATATGATGCAGCCACAACTAGCGAAGAAGATTGAGAAGAACACTCGTAAAACATTCGAAAACGGTATCGAAGCACACGGTACAGACGCACTGCGTTTCACCCTTGCAGCAATGGCTTCAACGGGTCGTGATATCAACTGGGATATGAACCGTCTTGAAGGTTACCGTAACTTCTGTAACAAACTATGGAACGCAAGTCGTTACGTATTGATGAACACAGAAGAGCAAGACTGTGGTTTCGCTACAGATGCTGAGAAACAGTATTCACTCGCTGATCGTTGGATTTTAGGCCAGTTTGAAGCAACTGTTAAAACCTATACTGAGCATCTAGAAAACTACCGTTTTGACCTAGCTGCAAACACCATTTATGAGTTCACTTGGAACCAATTCTGTGACTGGTACCTAGAACTTACTAAACCAGTATTGTTTAAAGGTAACGAAGCACAGCAACGTGGCACTCGTCATACCTTAATCACGGTATTAGAAAGCCTACTTCGCTTAATGCACCCGTTAATGCCATACATCACAGAAACGATTTGGCAACGTGTTGCACCACTTGCAGGTATCGAAACTGCGGGCACTAGCATCATGGTTCAAGGTTTCCCTGTATACAATGAAGCTAATGTTGATAGCCAAGCGATGGACGACCTAGAATGGGTTAAACAATTCATTCTTGCTATTCGTAACATCCGTGGTGAAATGGATATCAGCCCAAGCAAACCATTATCGGTATTGCTTGCTAATGCGTCTGACGAAGACAAGCGCCGCTTAACGGAAAACGAAGCTTTCTTAGCGTCTCTTGCTAAGCTTGAAGAGTTCACGTTACTTGATAACAAAGACGAAGCACCTGCGTGTGCAACATCGTATGTTGGTAACCTTGAGATCATGATCCCAATGGCTGGCCTAATCGATGTTGAAGCTGAACTAGCTCGTATCGCGAAGCAGCTTGAAAAAGCAGAGAAAGGCTTAGCTCAAGTTAATAACAAATTAGCTAACGAGAAGTTCGTAAATAACGCGCCAGAAGCTGTACTTGCTAAAGAGCATGCTAAGCTGGCTGAGTTTACAGATGCGAAAGACAAACTATTAGCGCAAAAAGCGAAAATCGAAAGTCTATAACAGCATATATAAAGCGCGATTTATTCGCGCTTACAAAAAAGCCGCGCTATAAACATTGTTATAGCGCGGCTTTTTAATGCTCTGTAACAGCGACTTTATTAAAATTTGTAGTTGTACTGAGCACCAATTAGAACTGCGTGACCTTTTGATTCATATTCCCATGAAACATCTTGGCCTAAAGAAGCAGCTAGGCTGTCTTTTTCAGAGAAGTTTTGTGTTTTACCACGAAGGATACTTACACCTAAGTCAACATTTGAGTTTTCGCTGAATGCGTAGTTACCACCAAACGAGAACCAGAAACGATCTGTATCAGGGATAGAGATTGAAAGGTGTGATTGGTCTGCTGGTGACTCATCGTATGCAATACCTGCACGAAGTAAAAGTGCATCGCTGTACTGGTAGTCAGTACCGATAGAGTAACGCATTGAATCTGAGAAGTTCTCTTCTTTAGAGAATACAGGCGTTTCAAGGCTTGGTGTATAAGCTTCTAATTTTTGGAAGCTGTCCCAACCAGTCCATAAGATGCTGTAGTGTACGCCTAGCTTCTTATCAAGTTGATGTGAACCAGAAAATTCAGCAATTGCTGGTAAAGTCAGTTTTAACTCACCCGGTACTGTAGTACCCGCTAAACCACCAACTGCAGCTGGTAATTGATTTGAGTACTCGCCTTCAAAGTCGATATCTGTTTCGCTGCGGTAGTTAAAACCAAAACGGTTGTTTTCGTCTAACTGATACATCGCACCAATGTTCCAACCAAAGCCGTAGTCGTCACCTTCAAGGTGAGCAATTTGCGTGCTAGCTGGTAAACCAAATGGGTTAGTACCTGCATTACGAACAACTTTTGCATCAGCATAAACATAGTTTAAACCAAGACCTAAGCTGAACTGTTCGTTGATTTTATATGAAGCGCTAGCATTCATGTTAACTGTTACGATTTCAGTTTCACCCGCGATAGAGCCTGCCGCGTAGTCATCTTTAAACTCAGTTGAAAGACCGAAGTTTGAAAAAGCACCAAAGCCTAAAGACACTTTATCGTTTAAAGGCATTGTGAAGTAACCTGCAGGGATAAATGCAGATGGTGCGATGCTATCGTCATCGATAGAGCTTTCATCTAAGCCGTATGCAGCACTTTCGCCTTTTAAGCTTACATCTGGAATTACAGCAATACCTGCTACTGAGATTTGCTTGTCTTTGAATAAAGACATAAGTGCAGGGTTACGAGCAACAACTGATGCGTCATCTGCAACAGCTGCTTCACCAGCGTATGCGCGACCTAAACCTGAAACGTTTTGCTCTGCTAATTGGAAAGCTGCAGCGAAGCTGTCAGCAGAAACAACAGCAAGTGATGCTGCAATTAGTGTTTTAGTGAACTTCATAAATCTGTGTCCTCTTGCAAACTTGTGCGAAAGCTAATCCAACAATGAGGGCAACCTATTAGTTAAGCATAAAAGATTAGCGCTGTATGTTGGTATTAGATGTTTTATTCTAATGATTACAAACTTTCGAACATTACCTTAATTAAGATCAAAAAACTGTAATTTTTCGTTAGAAATAGGTAAAAAACCCGCATTTTAACAACAAGATAACAACTTATTAAAACTCATCAGAGCTCTGATTACAAAAACAATAAACAATAGTAATTATCATTTGCATTGACATCTATTTCTTGTCCCTTTAGACTAAAAATAAAGGTTTTACTGTTGAGTTTGAGTATGGAAATCGCATTGATTATTGCGGCACTGATGTTATGCGGTGTGAGTGTTCATTATTTTTGTAAAGCAAACTATTGCGCGTGCACTAAAGCAGGTGATTGCGATAACCCAGTTAATCACTATTGGCTAGGCGCCATGCTGAGTGCTGTTTTATCACTACTGTTATGTTGTGTGGCCTTACATGTCGAAAAAGGCACATTGCTGTGGTTGGTATTAATGACGAGTTGTTTTAGTGGTGCATTTATATCAGCAAAACGCAGTGCCAAAAAACGCTGTGTTAAGTCTAAACAAGCAGATGCTCTTTTAACAAACGAGCCAAATTAAGCTGATAATCTAGAGGCTTAATGCTCGCGATAATTTTTAGTTCTTTTTCTACACTTAAATCGACATCTTTGGCAGTAATATGATGCTTATGCTTGGCATTATAGAAGATCTTTATTTTCGGCTTAATTGGGTTTTCGTGGTTACCTTCCATCACTAACGCCAAGCGCTCATTATTCAACTTCACAATCGTACCAACAGGGTGAACCCCTAGGCATTTAATAAAGCGTTGCACCAACTCAGAGTCAAACAATTGCTTATTGGCAAGTAAATAACGCAGCGCTGAGATTGGCTCTTCACCCATTTGATGCGGCCTGTCTGCAGTCATTGCATCATAAACATCGACGATTGCCATCATACGGGCTGCACGGCTCAGCTTTTCAGCTGCAATACCGCGAGGGTAACCTGTACCATCTAAACGCTCATGGTGATTCACTATCATATCGAGCATTAACGGCGTAATGCCCTTTTCACCTTTCACTAAACCTAAACTCTGCGCCACATGCTTTTTAACAACTTGCATTTCGTTGTCGTTCAAAGCGCTTGGTTTTGACAATACACCTTGTGGCATTTTCGCCTGACCGATATCGTGCATCAATGCACCCATTGCCAGCTCTTTAATTGTCTTTTCTTTGTAACCTAGGTACTTAGCAAACACACTCACCAAAATAGCGGTGTTGATCATGTGCCGCCAGTTATAAATATGTTTATCTTTAAGGCGAGTTAAAATAGTTAAGGCATTGTGATTACGAAATACCGAGCTGACTATATCAACGGCAATATCATCAAGCACAGCGACATTCATCTTTAAACCCGACGTGATATCTGAGTAGAAACCTTGCAATTTTCGGCTGTGCTGCTCGTAATGCACGCTGGCTTTTAAAAACTCTTGTTGAACAGTGATCCCTTGCGGTGCTTCGTTAGCTGCAGGCTTTTGTTCAACATTAGGTTTAGCCGGTTCAGGCTTTGGTTGGTATTTTTTAGGGAGTGCAACATCGCTTTGTGTAAAGTCGATGAGTAGCTCTTCAACCCCCTCAGAGATAAGGCGTTGAATAATCGTTTTATCACGCACTAAACCACGTGTTTTGATTTTAATACTATTTACATGCTCTTGTTGCTTACTGACACTGTCAACAAACATCCCTGGTACAAGTTCGGCAATGGGTAAGGTAATAAGCATATGTGAGCTTAGCGCATAAAAACATCGAGTTTTTTATTATCGCTAATTGATTACAAATGTCTATAGATTGGGTAGCGAATACGAAATAGGTATGAGTTACGGAGTTAGAAAGGGGAAAGTTTCTAGGGGGGAAGTTTCTAGGGGAAAGTTAGAAAGAGTAAAGTTAGAATCGCTTAGCTAACGAGTCAAGAAACTCGCTAACTTTACTCTTGAAACTTGCTAACTTCCCATCCCTAGCAACTCGCTAACTTTATTGATCTGACTCCATAAAAGTAGACACCTTTTTGGAGTCAGTAATCATGAAAGTAAA
>NZ_JAZDAR010000031.1:0-1585 GCF_036680945.1 Pseudoalteromonas sp. P80D2 | reverse complement strand
TAGCCAACACTATGAGTTTAGCTAATGGGTGGGGCGTACCATCTAATTAATGAGTTAGAGTATTTAATCAGTAACGCCCGCATAATGGGCGGATAATACTTGGCTAAAATTAGCGAGGAACGAGCGTCAGCCAAGCGTTAGACGTCCATTCATTAATGCGCTTGTTAGGTCTTGATTTTAAAACCTTTTAGTAAGTCTTTTGTAAAGTTAACAGACTTTTTATAAGACTGACACCAATAATCATGAATAGAAAAAGTAACAAGTTTATTGCCCATTCGAAAGTGCTGCGTATAAATTCGAAAGCTGTTCTTTTTGTCATATGCATCAAGAATAAAAGATTGGATATTTGAGTCTAAATCTACTGTTTCTTGCATGTATTTAAAATCACTCTCTGGATCTGAATGTTTGGAGTTTTTAACTATTTCGATATCCCTTTGTGCCCAGCCACTGGTAGGAGTATCAACATTGTATGTGGATACATAAATCGAAAAAACCTCATCCGCTGAATCGACTCTAACCCCACCTTCGATAGCTTCAGGCTTCCATGATTCTGGTAAAGTTAAAACCCAAGTATCAGTAGACAATTCTATATATTCTGGTTCTGGTTCCACGTCAGCTCCATTAACGTTTAAAATTTGAAGAAAGAGTAAAATTGAAATTATTTTTATAACCAATTGCATGAGGAATTCTCTAGAGACCTAACGCCTTACTAATGGGCGCATAAATGCTTGGCTAAAATTAGCGACGAAGGAGCACAAGCCAAGCGTTTTGCGTCCTTTTGAGTAACTTGTTAGCTGTACTTTTAACACATCTCAATACTTGTAAATTGGAACCAAATATTGTCTTTATCGTAATCAGCAATTCCATTTAACTCATCAAATGGATCTAGCGAAAGATAAATTTGCTCACCAATATTAACCATTTTTACTTGAGAAATATGCATGGTGCCAAAGTCATCATATATATTGAACTCAAGTAGACCATTTAATTTATAAGTTTGTCCGAGACCGTTTTGGTCACTTACTGTGATCATTGCCGAATGCAATGAACCATCCCAAACATATTTAATTGAGATTTCAGTAATGATTTTGTCTCTGAAGTTCGATGGATTAACCATATTTCCCTGTACAGCTAACGCCCTGTTAATAGGCGGATTACGCTTGGCTAAACTTAGCGAAGAATGAGCGCCAGCCAAGCAGTAAGGCGTCCATTTTAAACAGCTTGTTAGGTTACGAACCTCAATCTACATTGTGATACTGTGCTGCTTGTTCGTAACAGTTAACACATACGACTGACATTTGATTAAACTCTCTGAATCTTTCTGTCATGCCGTCCTCTTCCTCAAAAACAGCCTCACATTGATAACACCAAGCTTGAAGATCATTTGGAACGCTTGAATTTTCAATGAAACCGAGAGGCTCTCCCTCAGGTTTGACAAGATGACCACATAGCACGGCAGCCACTCGCTTTCCATGCTTACCGCAATCAATATACATCGGTTCTATATCTGTACTCATTAGTAACCTAACATTTTAGTATTTATGCGACACGCAGTTTGTGTTGCATAATCGCTTGTTGGACTGAG
>NZ_JAZDAR010000004.1:0-215 GCF_036680945.1 Pseudoalteromonas sp. P80D2 | reverse complement strand
ATTCGAACCCCTGTTACCGCCGTGAAAGGGCGGTGTCCTAGGCCTCTAGACGATGG
This sequence comes from Pseudoalteromonas sp. P80D2, assembly GCF_036680945.1. Classification (NCBI taxonomy): domain Bacteria; kingdom Pseudomonadati; phylum Pseudomonadota; class Gammaproteobacteria; order Alteromonadales; family Pseudoalteromonadaceae; genus Pseudoalteromonas; species Pseudoalteromonas sp. P80D2. The sequence continues at coordinate 159 of NZ_JAZDAR010000004.1, read as the reverse complement.
GGACGCAGAAATTGGTTTGCAAATCACTGATTTGCTATTTCTGCGTAAGATGAGACCGAGCCTGCGAGGCGAATGGCCTTAGCTTAAACAGAAAGTTTCTGTGTCACTAGGACAACTGAATAGTTAGACTCGATTCAGACGAGCTTTTAATAACACAAC
>NZ_JAZDAR010000030.1:0-8333 GCF_036680945.1 Pseudoalteromonas sp. P80D2 | reverse complement strand
ACTCGTCGTTTTGCTTTTTTGTAAGCAGTCCGCCGTGTCGGTGGATGCGCATTATAGGGATGCAGCGAATTAACGCAAGCACTTTTTTGAGAAAACTTTAAAAAAACTGCCTTTTGTATCCTTTTTAGTCTAAACACCACAAAAGAGAAACTTTATTAACGCTTCAGTAACTTTTTAACCGTATTTAAGGCCATAAAAGTACAAGACTCTAAAAACAAAAAGGCCCAGCAATATAGCTGGGCCTTTAAATTGTTCGCGTTTTTAGGTGTTAAGCAATGCCGTATTGATCACGGTATGCTTTTACTGCAGCTAAATGCTCACCCATTGTACCTTTGGCTTCTAGGTAACTAATTAAGTCAGCTAGTTTTACAATCGAGATAACTTTAGTGCCAAAGTCGCGCTCTACTTCTTGAATAGCAGATAACTCAGCTTTACCTTTCTCTTGTCGGTCAAGTGCAATTAAAACACCACTTAAGTCTGCACCATTATCTGCAATGATTTCCATAGACTCACGAATAGCTGTACCTGCAGTGATCACGTCATCAACTAACATGATCTTACCTTTAAGTTCAGAACCTACTAATGTACCACCTTCACCGTGTGCTTTTTTCTCTTTACGGTTAAAACAGTAAGGTACATCTTTGTCGTGATGATCAGCTAAAGCAACCGCTGTAGTCGTTGCGATTGGAATACCTTTATAAGCAGGGCCAAATAATACATCGTAATCAATACCCGCATCTTCAAGTGCCGCTGCATAAAAGCGACCTAAGCGTGCAAGGTCACGACCGGTATTGAATAAACCAGCGTTGAAGAAATAAGGGCTAGTGCGGCCAGACTTTAAAGTAAACTCACCAAATTTAAGCACCTGCTTTTCAAGTGCGAATTCAATAAACTCTTTTTGATAATCTTTCATAACTAATAAACCTACTTCTTTATTAAGCTAATGCTTGCTTTTGAACGTCAATAATTTCACGAATTGAGTGCTTAGCTAATGTAAGTAGCTCATCAAGTTCGTCGAATGAGAAAGGTTCGCCTTCAGCAGTACCTTGAATTTCGATGATTTTGCCAGTTTCGGTCAAGATCACATTCATATCTGTTTCGGCTTCAGAATCTTCTAGGTACTCAAGGTCACTAATTGGTTGACCTTTATATACACCAACTGAAATTGCCGCAATCATATGCTTAAGTGGGTTTGAATTGATCATACCTTTACTACGCATGTAAGTAAGCGCATCAACTAATGCAACGCACGCGCCACTGATTGATGCTGTACGTGTACCGCCATCAGCTTGAATAACATCACAATCGATAGTAATGGTGTTTTCACCTAACGCTTTTAAATCAACCGCGGCACGAAGTGCACGTGCGATTAAGCGTTGAATTTCCATAGTACGACCGCCCTGCTTACCGCGCGATGCTTCACGGCCATTACGAGTATGTGTTGAACGAGGTAACATACCGTATTCAGCCGTAACCCAACCTTTACCTTGGCCTTTCATAAAGCGTGGCACACCAGCTTCAACTGTTGCTGTACACAAAACTTTAGTATTTCCAAACTCTACTAATACTGAACCTTCAGCATGCATAGTGTAATTACGTGTGAATGTAACCGGTCTAATTTGGTTAGGTGTTCTTTCGCTTGGACGCATTAACGATCCCCTTAATTCTGAATTTGCCACATTATAAGTCGATGTGGTGCCAGATGCCATGTTCATTTACATAATTAACTGCATCAGAAAAGCACATTTCAGAAAATTTACGCTAGAGGTTAAAAGCTGATTCGGTATAATCAGTCAACTTTGTAAATTTATAACACTAGGAAATCATCCATGATCCACAGCATGACAGCTTATGCGCGCCGCGAAATTAAAGGCGAATGGGGCACTGGCACTTGGGAAATTCGTTCAGTAAACCAACGTTACCTTGAAACTTTTATCCGCGCACCTGAGCAATTTCGTGGCATGGAACCGGTTATTCGTGAGCGTTTACGTAAACATTTACAACGCGGTAAGGTTGAAGTTTTCTTAAAGTTTGCTGCAAATCCAGCGCATGTTGGTGAGTTAACGATTAACGAATCACTCGCTGAGCAATTAATAAAAAGCGCACAATGGGTGCAAAACCAAAGCAATGGTGACATAAATCCTGTTGATATTTTACGTTGGCCTGGCGTTATGGAAGCCGAAGAGCTCGATATGGATAGCGTAAACACTGCGCTAATTGCAGGCTTCGATGAAGTGATTGAAGATTTTAAACAAGCTCGCGGCGATGAAGGCGCAAACTTACAAGAAATGATAGCAACTCGCCTTGATGCTATTTTAGAGCAAGTAACTATTGTTGAAGGCCACTTACCAGAAATTGCTAAATGGCAGCGCGAAAAACTAAACCAAAAGCTAGAAGAACTAAAAACAGATATCGATGAGTCTCGCCTTGAGCAAGAACTTATTTACCTTGCGCAAAAGCAAGATGTTGCTGAAGAACTTGACCGCTTAAAATCGCATGTTAAAGAAACCAAAAAAATCTTAACTAAAGGCGGCGCATGTGGCCGACGCCTAGACTTTATGATGCAAGAGTTCAACCGTGAAGCAAACACATTAGCATCAAAGTCTATCAACAGTGATATCACAAACGCTGCGGTAGAGCTAAAAGTGTTAATCGAGCAGATGCGCGAACAGATCCAAAACATTGAATAATCACGCTTTACAGCATTTTTATAAGACCCAGCATCTGCTGGGTCTTTTGTTTTAAAAAGTCTAAAAGCAGGCAAACTTGAGCACTTTTAGCGAAATAAAGTACAATAGTTCAATTAAAGGCTTGGATTAGCGATAGTCCGAGCCTGTTTATTTTTTATTAGAGACAGATCATGGCGCAAACTCGCGGAAATTTATTTATCTTGTCAGCTCCATCAGGGGCTGGTAAATCAAGCTTAATTGGTGCTTTACTAAAGAAACACAGCGATATGAAAGTATCGGTTTCGCACACCACTCGCTCACCTCGTCCGGGTGAAGAAAACGGTGTGCACTATCACTTTGTTTCTGTGGATGAGTTCAAAGCGCTAATTGAGAAAAATGACTTTTTTGAATGGGCGCAAGTGTTTGATAACTACTATGGTACGTCTAAGCAAGCAATCGAAAGCCAACTTGCAGCAGGTATTGACGTATTTTTAGATATCGATTGGCAAGGTGCTCAGCAAATCCGCAAATTAGTTGATGATGTTGAGACTATCTTTATTCTTCCACCATCAAAAGAAGAACTTGAATCACGCTTAAATAACCGTGGTCAAGACTCTGCAGAGGTAATCGCAGGAAGAATGGCAAAAGCACAATCAGAAACATCGCACTATAATGAGTATGATTATGTTGTTGTTAACGATGACTTTGATACTGCACTTACAGAAATCGAAACTATCGTTATGGCTAAACGTTTATCGTTAAAAAGCCAAACTGTGCGCCATCAGGCGTTATTAGAGAACTTACTTAAGTAATACTTTTTAAGAATAAGATAAAAATTAACCACAAGCTATTGGCGAATTTAACTTGGTACAGTAAACTACGCCTTTGCTTAAGAATTTATTTGGAGTGCTGAGATGGCTCGCGTAACTGTTGAAGATGCAGTAGATGCAATTGGTAATCGTTTTGACTTAATTTTAGTTGCGGCTCGTCGTGCCCGCCAAATCGCGGTTGGTGGTAAAGATCCACTCGTTGATGCTGAAAATGATAAACCAACGGTTATTGCTTTACGTGAAATTGAGAAAGGGTTAGTAGATAGCTCTTCTATGGACTTAATTGATCGTGAAGAACAACAACATCAAGAAGCAGCAGAAATGGCTGCTGTGGCTGCTATCGTAGGTGGCAACCAGTAATCAAGCTCCCCGCTTTGATTTAGCTATACGGCTAGTATTTCCACACTAGCCGTTGGCAAGCCCTTCTTTTCATCGTATATTCTATTCATACCGTTACCGATTTACTTCATTTGCGCATTGGAGTGTGACTTTGTATCTATTCGAAGGCCTCAAAAAGAAAATATCCGAATACTTACCACCTGCTGATATTGAGCTGGTACAAAAAGCATACGTGGTCGCTCGCGAAGCCCACGAAGGCCAAACACGCTCAAGTGGCGAGCCTTATATCACCCACCCTGTCGAAGTGACACAAATACTTGCCGGCATGCACTTAGACCACGAAACGCTGATGGCTGCCCTGATGCATGACGTGATTGAAGACACTGACTTTAGCCAACAAGACTTAGCTGAAATTTTTGGCGACACGGTTGCCGAGCTTGTTGAAGGGGTGAGTAAGCTAGATAAACTCAGCTTTAAAGATAAAAAAGAATTCCAAGCCGAAAACTACCGCAAAATGATCATGGCAATGACTCAAGATATTCGCGTGATCTTAATTAAACTGGCTGACCGCACTCATAACATGCGTACTTTAGGCGCACTGCGCCCTGACAAACGCCGTCGTATTGCCCGTGAAACTCTAGAGATTTATGCGCCAATTGCGAACCGCCTTGGTATTCATGATATTAAAAATGAATTAGAAGATTTAGGCTTTCAAGCGTTATACCCGATGCGTCATCGCGCATTAAGATCAGAAGTGGTCAAAGCACGTGGTAACCGTAAAGAAGTTATCAGTAATATTAAGACTGAAATTGAAGCGCGTTTAGAAGAGTCTGGCATCGAAGCAACTATATCTGGCCGCGAAAAACACCTTTATAGCATTTACAAAAAAATGCTTAATAAAGAGCTGTCGTTTAACGAAGTGATGGATATCTACGCGTTCCGTATCAATGTTGATAATATGGATACCTGTTATCGTGTATTAGGTGTTGCTCATAACCTTTACAAACCAATAGAAACCCGTTTTAAAGATTATATAGCTGTACCAAAAACTAATGGTTATCAATCACTCCATACCTCATTAGTTGGCCCTCATGGTATTCCTGTTGAGATTCAAATTCGTACCCACGACATGGATCATATGGCAGATAAAGGGGTGGCTGCTCACTGGATGTATAAAAAAGCAGGTGATAGCGCAGGCCACACAGCACAGCAGCGTGCTCGCCAATGGATGCAAAGCTTACTGGAGCTTCAGCAAAGTGCGGGCTCATCATTTGAGTTTGTTGAAAACGTTAAAACAGAGCTATTCCCTGAAGAGATCTATGTTTTCACGCCAGATGGCCGTATCGTTGAACTACCTATGGGTGCAACAGCAGTCGACTTTGCTTATGCAGTTCACACTGATGTAGGTAATACCTGTGTAGGTGCACGCGTTAACCGTAAACCTCATCCGCTGAGCAAAGCGCTTGATACAGGGCAAACGGTCGAAGTCATCACCAGCTCAGGGGCGCACCCTAATGCAACTTGGCTAAATTTTGTTGTAACAGGTAAAGCACGTTTAGGTATTCGCAATTACCTGAAGAGCCAACAGCATGAAGAAGCCATGCTGCTCGGTCGACGTTTACTAGACTCAGCACTTGGTGAAACCAAACTGGATGATATTCCAGATGAAAACATTCGCCGTGTACTTCAAGAGCATGAACTAAATACCGTACTTGAGCTATTAGTCGAAATAGGCTCAGGTAACCTTATGAGTGTGCTTATTGCAAAACGCTTGATGCAAGTTGATGCTGACGACCTAGATGACCTTGCACAAAAAGCAAAAGCAACCATCATAGGTACTGAAGGCATGTTAGTTAATTACTCTAAATGCTGCCGACCTGTACCTGGCGATGCTATTACAGCTTATATCAGCCAGGGTAAAGGCCTTACTGTTCACCGCCAAGAATGTAAAAACATTCGTGGTTGGGAAAAAGAGCGCTCAAAATACTTAGTTGTAAAATGGGACGATAACCCAGAGAAAGAATATATTGCAGCCCTTCGTATTGAGATTATCAATCACCAAGGTGCACTGGCTAAATTAACCAATGTTGTTGCCTCAACCCAAGCCAACATTGTTGAAATAGCAACTGACGAAAAAGAAAGTAATTTATACATGATAGATTTAGGCATCACGGTTAAAAACCGCGTTCATGTTGCTAACATTATGCGCCGCATTCGCGTTATGCCTGATGTGCAAAGAGTCTATCGTAAAAAGTAACAAGGATAATCATGAACAAATCTTTTATTTCTACTGATAATGCGCCTGCAGCAATCGGTACTTACAGCCAAGCAGTTAAAGTAGGCACGGCTGTTTATTTATCAGGTCAAATCCCACTTGTACCAGAGACGATGGAAGTGATCTCTGAAGACTTTACTGAGCAAACTCACCAAGTATTCAAAAACCTAACAGCTGTTTGCCAAGCTGCGGGTGGTCAAATTCAAGACATGGTAAAAGTGAATATCTTTTTAACTGACCTATCTAACTTTGCGATTGTTAACGAAGTGATGAGCCAGTACTTTAAGCAACCATACCCTGCACGTGCCGCAATTGGCGTACGTGCGCTACCAAAAGGCGTGCAAGTTGAAATTGACGGTATCATGGAGCTACCTTCAACAAACTAATCAGCCCTGCCAGCAACGCAAAGTTGCTGGCACTTTTTTAGAAAAAGTTCTTACTTCCCTCACCCGAAATTCTTGACTCATTAGCAAATCTCTAGCACTCTGTTGTTATAACAAGTAAAACCTTTAGCTAATGTAGTAAAAAAGGATCTCCAGGTGTTTAAGCTCGCTCACAACGGCAACGTTTTATTAGATGTTCATGAAAACTCGCCTCCTAGTGCTGCGTTTATTATCGAAGCATTAGAAAAGTCACCATTTTGCGAATGCAGAGTGGATCATGAAGCTATCAATAATTTCTTCAAAAGCGATTCAAATGAGCGCATGCTTGTTGTTGCCTCTAAACATGATGCGAACCTAGTTGTCACCTTGAGTGATGATAAAATGCTTGCCACAGGCGAGCTGACTTTAGCTGAAGGTGGCAAAGTCATGACGCTTGACGATGCTAAAAAAGAGCTTATCAAAGCAGGGGTTGCCCGCGGTTATAAGCAAGCTTTCTTAGAGAAGTTATTACAACAACAGTTTGAGCTACCTGCAGGTGAAGTTGCTAAAGGAGTGCTCGCAAAAGGCCGTTTACCGATTGATGGCCAACCGTCTAAGTTTGTACCACAGGTTGAGACCTTAAAAGACCGCTTAAAAACACCTAAGCTACGTGAAGACGGCACAGCCGATATGCGTGACTTTGGCAAGCTCGCCAGTGTCGAACCTGGTGTATTACTTATAAAACAAATTCCTGCTACTCCTGGCAAAGAAGGATTTACTGTTACTGGTGATGTACTTCCTGCAAAACCGGGGGAAAACACCAAGCTAGTCGCAGGTGAAGGCACCGAAATATCAAAAAATAACCCGCTCGAGCTAATTTCTGTGATCGCTGGTGTACCTGTTGATATTGCTAATGGTATGCGTGTTGATGATATTTTTACTATTGCCGATGTAAACGTAAAAAGTGGCCACGTAGATTTTGAAGGTAGCGTTATCGTGACTCATAACGTTGAACCAGGCATGCGTATTAATGCCAAAGGCGATATCACAGTTATGGGTACTGTGGAATCTGGTCATTTATCAGCGGCTGGCGATATCACTATAAAACAAGGTGTAATTGGTCACCAGCTCGAAGATAAAAAGCTGTCATGTAATATTATCAGCCAAGGTGACATTCACTTATCACATGGTCAATACTGCTACCTTGAAGCCAATAATATCCTCATTGAACGCCAAGCCAGCCATTGCACAATGAAAGCCACTAAGCTGTTGCAAATAGGCCAAGAGGATAATCCGCAAGGCAAGCTATTCGGCGGAGAGATCTTAGACGCACAAATGTTAATTGCCGGCGAAATTGGCAATGAATCTGGCGCTAAAATGGTTATTCACTTAGCAGCTTCGGGTGCTGATGTCACCGCACAAACAGATCAGTGTTTAAAAGATTTAGCACAAACAGATTCACAACTTGATACTTTGCAAGAAGCTATCGAAAAAGCAGATCAAGTAAAAGACGCCGAAAAGAAAAAACAGTTACTCGCAAAAATTGGTGCCACACAAATGCACTATTGCGAGCAAGCTGAAATGCTTGAGAAAAAGCTATCAAGCTTAGAGCATCACTTGCATGATTTACTGGAAGATGCGCAATTAGTCGTTAATAAAAAACTGCATTCTGGCGTCGAAATTCATATTTTCGAAAAAGTTCTACTCACTAACCGCCAATACCCACCGTGTAAGGTAAAACTTGAAGAAAACAAGGTTGAGGTAGAGTTTAAAACCAGTTAATAAAAAAGAGGCTTAAAGCCCAATGCCAGTCAGTTAAGCTGACTGGCATTTCTTTTTTTATGTGGGTACTTTGATG
>NZ_JAZDAR010000029.1:156920-205448 GCF_036680945.1 Pseudoalteromonas sp. P80D2 | reverse complement strand
CTCTGTTTGAGTGGTAATAATACCACCTAAATTAGTGTCCGGTTTCATTGAAGCACAACACTCAAACACCACACAAATATAAGACTACTCGACGTAGGCGTGAAATTTATTTCGCGCGCCACGCAAGCATAACGCCTACATGGCTAGGTTCGAGAGAAACGCGATATAAAATCGCTGCTACAGACTCGTGTCTCGCATCTCATTTCTCGTATCTCGCACCTCGAAACTCGCTAACTTTCCCCTTTACTCTCGCTAACTTTCCCCTTTACTCTCGCTAACTTTCCCCTTGCAACTCTCTAATTAAAGACAGCTGTCATTAATTAGAGCGACAAATGTCGAATAATACAATTAAGCAAAAAAATAGCGCCGTTAGGCGCTATTTAAGTTTCATATCAACTTAGGAATTAAAAACTAAAACTTAATTTTGCATAGTAGGTCATACCATCAAAACCATAAGGTAGTGCTCGAACAGGGTATTTGAATGCTTTATTCGTAATAAAATCAAGCGCTTCATCTTCGCCTAGCTCGTCTGGCGTTACATCAAAGATATTATCAATACCCGCCGATAGCATGAGTTCGTCAGTTAGCTGATAGCCCACGTTAACATCCACTAATACCGCTGATTCTACCGTGCTTGTGTCTTTAAACTCACCGGTAGGTGATAACTCATCAGGTAAACCAATGTGGTCATTACCAAAGTATTTAACGTCTGTTTCACCATAGTAGTTAAAGCGTAGCATGCTGTTGAAATCACCACGATCGTATTCAAACGTTAGCGTTGCACGCTCACCAGGTTGACCGTCTGTTAAGAAACTACGTTGTAAATCATCAAGGGCGATTGACTCAGGAATCCCCTCAGGTGCATTTACATCATCAATTTCAGTTTCGTTAATGTTACCCGCAAAGGTTGCTGAGAAATTACCGTCATACAAATCGGTGCGGTACGAAGCAATAATATCAACCCCTTTGGTGGTTGAATCAACTGAGTTTGAGAAGTAGTTAGCTTGCTGTGCTCCTGTTGCATTAAGCGCGGCCACGGCCTCGGCACTAAATGAAACATCGTCCGCCGACATTAAGCTGCCAAGGGTAATTCTGTCTTTAATAGCAACATGGTAAAAATCAACGGTTAGCGATAAATCGCTAGTTACGTTGTAAACAAAACCTGCACTTAAGTTTTCTGAGCTTTCAAGGCCAAGGCTATCAACGCCAAGTGCTGACGGAAAATCAGAGCCCGCTGTTGCTGTGAATGATTGCAATAACACGCCACCAGCACCTAAATTGGTGGTGTAGGCTGTATAGGCACTTTGTTGCAGTGATGGTGCTCTAAAGCCAGAAGAAATCGCACCACGCACGGCAAAGTCATCGGTAATTTCATAGCGCGTTGCTAGCTTACCAATGATGTCATCACCTGCATCAGAGAAGTCTTCATAACGAAGCGCTGTGCTTACTTGCCATGCGTCCGTGATCAGCGTTTCGGCATTTACATAAAATGCATAGCTGTGACGGCTCTCTTTGTTTGACGCTTCAGGGCGTAAACCGTTATAAGCTTGGAAACCACACTCAGCGAATACGCTGCTGTCGTTTACCGCAGGGTATGAGGTATCTGAATTAGCTAAACCACATGCATAAGAGGCTTCTTCGCCCGGCACGATTTCATAATTTTCTTTACGGTACTCAGCACCCACAGATACATATAAAGGCTCGCTGCGACCAATATCTACAATACCATTAAGGTCTGCATTAACGGTTGTTTGATCAAATCTAAAGCCACCTGAGTATCCGCCTGAAGGGCCCGCATTAGCAGCAATATCAGCATCGCTTGCATCAGGGTTATTCGCTACATATTCAGCAGCATAAGAGGCGTTTAGGGTGTTTTTTGACGTAAAGTCATAGCTATTTTCACCATATACGGCAGATACGTCATAGCTCCAATCTGGATTTAACTCTCCGCGCAAACCAAGTGAAAACGAAATATCTTCGGCTTCGTTATCGATACGAGGTAAAAAGCCATCGCCATATACTTGCACAACGTTCTTCGCTGCTTGGTCAAAGTTACGGTAAAAACCATTACCTAGCGCAGTTCGGTTTGAGTATCCGCCAAATGAGTAAAGCTCGGTCTCACCAAATGGTAATGCCATGTTATAAAACACAGTGGTAAATTCGCTATCAGCATTACCCTGTCCCCAACGAACTTCGTCAGACAGCGTACCGGCTGGTACATCAACTGAGCCTCCAGTATCACGTTCAGCTCGGTTGGTGCCATCAGCATCACGGTATTCTAAAGAAAGGTTAATGAAGCCGCCTTCATCACCTAAATCAAAGCCACGGTTTAAACCCATTGAAATAGTGTCACCATCGCCTTCACCCGTGCTACCCGCTTGCACATAGCCCGTTGTTACACCCGTTGAATCGTTTAACGATAAGTTGATAACACCGGCTATCGCATCAGAACCATATTGCGCAGCAGCACCATCACGAAGTACTTCAACGCCTTTTAACGCAGTAAGCGGAATCGCATTCATATCGGTACCCGCAGCACCGGCACCTACAGTACCATTTAAACCAAAAATAGATTGGTTATGGCGGCGTTTACCATTTATAAGCACTAACGTTTGGTCTGGCTGTAAACCACGAAGAGTCGCAGGTCTAAATAAGTCAGAGCCATCTGACACTTGCGTACGAGAAAAGTTAAATGAAGGAGCCGTCGCTTGCAGACTTTGGCCCAGTTCAGTGAAACCACCTTTGTTTAAGTCGTCAGCATCAATCAAATCAACCGGCGATGTTGATTCGGTAGCCGTACGATTGGCAACCCGCGAGCCTAATACAGAGATTTGTTCGATGTTTTTATCTGCTTTTACAGCAGATGCTTGCTCTGCTGCCTGCACTGAAGTCGCAGAAACAGCCACACTAACCGCAACGGCCAGCATACTTAAAGAATGTGTTGTCATGTGTATCCTGTTGATATTCCGGCTTTCCTTAAAACAAAAAGACGCCCCTTTTGGAGAAATTAAGAAAAGCACTAAGCACGTGTTGTTGATTTTAGAAATCACGATTTTGAAAGCTAACTCAAGCCTGCGAATTAACTCTTGCAAAACATCCTATCAACAAATCCACAAAATGAAAGAAAAATCAGGTACGACTTAGGTATAAATATTTCCATTTGTAGTATTAATGGAGTTTTTAAGGTTGGGATTATTCATTTTTCAGTAGAAATAAGCAAAATAATGCAACTATCAGCTTATCTCCACTGAGGAGGGAAATGTTTACTGATCTTGCTCAAGCATCGCCAGTTTTTCATCTTCAAGCATTAACGCCATAGTGGCAATCTCAGATAAGCTCTCGTCTAGCGCATTAAAGAAGGTGACAAACCCTTCGCCTAGTTTTTCTGGTTCAGGATGATTTGCCAGCGCCTGATCCCACATTGCAAAAGTAGTAAGTAAATCGAGTGTTGCTTCAAAATTATCAATAAACAACTGGCCATCTTCGCTTTCGTTTTCTTGCTGCGAATCAGCCTTGAGTAAAAATTGTAAATCGCTGTGCCAAATATCTTGGTTCACAATGTACGCTGCAATATACCCGCTACAAAAGTCTTGTAGTGCTTGGCTTGGTTCATTGCTGTTAACTTCATTTGGGTATAATTCGGCTAAGATTTTCTTTTGTTCAACTTGTGCTTCGGTAACGTTGTCGAGCAGCTCAATCATTGCATCGCGCGGCTCTGAATCTGTCATTAAGGTGTTGAATACCGCTTCATCATTATCGGCAATATAATTTGCTAACTCTGACTCACCAAAAAACTCTGAGCAGGCTAACAAACCAGACATATAGCCAATCACTTGATCCAAGCTGACTTGATTAGTTTCGCTTTGACTAGCGAGGTAATTTTTAAATACATCCGAACTTTGTTGGTTAAGCATATTGAGCCTTTACATGTTGTTTTGGTAAGGGTGTATTCCTACCCTAGCGAATTCACAAATTTTTGCAACAACTGAAATACTGTCAGCTAGTTACAGTCTTCCTAACCTGACTTTGTACCGGGAACACGCAGCTAATTCGTGTGCCCATTCCTTCTGTACTTTGAATATCAATACATCCTTGATGTTCATGCACTATGGCATATACCATGGTCATCCCCATGCCGGTACCCTCTCCAACAGGTTTGGTGGAGTAAAAGGGATCGTATATTTTCGCAATGGTTTCTTCTGACATACCGGCGCCATTGTCTTCAACATCGATATAAATATGCTGATCAAGTTCATACACAGCAACGGATATTTCAGCTTTTGCGCTTAAATTATCACAAGCTTGTTTGGCATTAATTAAGATATTAACAATCACTTGGCTTATTGCGGGTAAGTTACACCAACTTTGCGATATAGGACTGTATTGGGTTTGTAAATTACAATCACGGAGTTGGTTTGCTAGTAGTTTAACGGCACTTTTTACCGCCTCGGTCATATCGGCAAATTGCTTGTCGTGACCTTTTGGCCGAGAAAAATCCAGTAAATTGGCAACAATTTTACTGATCCTTTGCAAGCCTTGTGAGGTGTCGCTTATTAGTTCAGGTAAGTCATCAGCCATAAAGCGAAACGAGTGCACTTTATTAAGCTCTGTTAACTGCTTACAAAACGTGGCTTTATCAGTATCGTTGCAGGCAAATTCATCACATACAGCAAGTAACTCGCTAAAGTAATTACAGTAATTTTTTAAACAATCGACATTACTAATGCTATAGGCAAGAGGGTTATTTATTTCATGGGCAACCCCAGCACAAAGAGTGCCTAAAGTGGCCATTTTTTCGGCTTGAATGAACATAGCTTGATGATGCTCTAAGTCAGCAATTTTTTGCTCAAGCTCACTGTTTAATGCCACTAGAATACGGCTTTTGTCTGCGAGCAATTGTTCAGCTTCTTCTCTGGCCGCTTTTTCTAACAAATAGGCTTGCTTAAAGTCATCCATATTCGTCTCAAACTCTGTTTGTCTCTTTTAAAACCTAGCACAAGGCTTGATTTAAGGCTATGTTATTGATTAACGATGACTCATAGTAAAACGGTATGGCAGAACAAGTTAGCAAGCAACATATTCAGGTTTTATGCATTGATGACGACGAAATCGTCTTGAGGACTCTTTTGCGCCTGTTATCAGCGAATAACATCACTGCAAAAGCCTGCTCAGATCCACTTGAAGGGCTAAAGGTTTTGGCTACTTATAGCTTTGATGTGATCATTTGCGACATGCGTATGCCAAACATGGATGGCGCCGACTTCTTTGCGCAAGCACTTAATATAGACCCAGAACCACACCGAATTTTGCTAACCGGTTACTCAGATATCGACAACACCATTGCTGCGGTCAATAAAGGTAAAATTCATGCTTATATTCAAAAGCCTTGGCAGAACGAGTTGCTGCTACGCAATATTAGTGATGGCATAGAAAAAACCTCATTAAAGCGCCAGAACAAGCAGTTAGAGAAAAAAATCAAAGCGCAAAACAGCCAGTTAAAAGAGCTCAACAACAACCTTGAGCAAATGGTAGAAAAGCGCACTCTACAAATTCGAAAAGTGCTCAAACAACTCGAAGAAGTCAACGAACGTGAAAAACACGAGCATCGCAGTACTTTTGAGATTTTATATAACTTTATAAACGCCAATCCGTACCTTGATGGTATGCAAGCGCAAAACATCGCCGCTACCAGCAAGCAAATTGCAGAGCAACTTGGTTTAGATAAACAACATATCGAAAGAGCTGAAATGGCAGGTTATCTTGCACAAATAGGCTTGCTCGCCATGGAGCCTGAGCTTTATAAAAAGCCAACAAGAGAACTAACCGAAAACCAAAAAAAAATCTTTTACACCCACCCAAGTACCGCTCAACTGATGCTCATGCCAGCGACCCATTTACATGATGTCTCTGAGGCTATTTATTACCAATTTGAACACTACAATGGCTCGGGCACACCGAAGGGCTTAAAGGGCAAAGAAATACCAATTACGGCAATGATTTTAGCGGTAGCCCGCGATTTCTGGCAGGCAATTGCGCACATCACTGTACAAGATAACAGCCGTTACGAAAGCGCACTTGATCAGCTACGGCTATACAGCGGCACTCACTATCACCCAAAAATTTTAGAAGTATTAGATAGCATTAAAATAACCTGTGCGAGCGATCAAAAAGTCGGCACCATGAACATTATCTCGGCTCAAGATCTTAAAAACGGCATGGTACTTGGGCACGCACTAAGAAGCTACGACGGTATTTTGTTATTACCTAAAGGGCATGTGTTTGGCGCAAAATCAATTGCAAAGCTGCAGCAGCTTGAAGCAAGAAAACCGAATCCTTTCAGGATCATGATCAAAAATTAGCGAATAAAGTGATCACATAATCAGCTTACTTCGTTACAATGTGATTTATATTACGATTACTTCATATAGGAGCACTCAGTGTCGCGATTTTCCGCCATTACCGATAAGCCTCATGACGGCCGATTCAACAAAAAAACGGGCATTTTACTGACCAACTTAGGGAGCCCAGACGCCCCTACTACCGCGGCACTTAGAACTTATTTACGCGAGTTTTTATCGGACCCTCGAATTGTCGAGATCCCACGTTTTATTTGGATGATCATCCTTTATTGCTTTGTACTTACGTTACGCCCAAAACGCTCAGCGGCACTTTATAAAAGCATCTGGACTGAAAACGGCTCACCGCTCACGCATATTACCCGAGAGCAAAGCAAAAAATTGGCAGCCCTTTTAAAAGACAAAGGACACCACGACACTGAAGTGGTCATGGCCATGCGCTACGGAAACCCTTCAATTGAAGCGGGCCTTGAAGAGCTGCGCGAAAAAGGCATCACTCGCGTGATTGTACTGCCAATGTACCCGCAATATTCAAGCACTACTATTGGCTCAACGTTTGATGCTGTATCGAATGTTCTTCGTAAGTGGCGCTGGGTGCCTGAGCTACACTTTATTAATGGCTATCACGACAACCCAACATACATTGATGCCCTAGCCGCTAGCATTAGCGAAGATCTAAATGCCCATGGCACGCCGCAAAAATTGGTGTTTTCGTACCACGGTACACCTAAACTGTTTTTAGAAAACGGCGACCCTTACTATTGCTTTTGTATGCAAACCACCCGTTTAGTAGCAGAGAAACTTGGCTTTGAGAAAGACTTTGCTGTAACAACTTTCCAAAGCCGTTTTGGTAAAGCTGAATGGTTGAAGCCATACACAGACGCAACCCTTGAAAGCTATCCTGCTGAAGGTATTAAAGACGTTGCAATTCTAAGCCCTGCATTTAGTGCTGACTGTTTAGAAACGTTAGAAGAACTCGAAGGCGAAAACCGCGAAAACTTTGAACACGCAGGCGGTGAAAAGTACCGCTACATTCCTGCATTGAATACCCGCGATGACCATATCAATGCGATGTTTGAAGTAATAAAACCATTACTTAAATAACAAAAGGCCCTAGCTATTATATACAGTAACTAGGGCCTTTTTTAATATTGAAGCGTGTCATTAATCTTTACGTGTCATAACCAAAGTCACCGTACCTGCAACAATCCCCCAAAATGCAGAACCAACAGAGAACAAAGTTAGGTTTGAAGCTGTAACTAAAAAGGTCACGATAGCAGCTTCGGTATAATAAGCCTCTGTTAAGGCTTGCTGTAAGCTGCTCGCAATGGTGGCAAATAGCGCAATACCTGCCAACGCCAAAATTAATGCCTGTGGCAAACTTGCTACCAAACCGACCAAGGTTGCCGCAAGGAGCGCCATAATAATGTAAAAAACACCACCAGCAATGCTTGCCCAATAACGTTTGCTTGGGTCTTTATCGGCCTCAGGGCTCATACAAATGGCAGCCGTTATAGCCGCCAGGTTAATGGCATAACCACCAAATGGTGCAATAAATACATTTAATAGTCCGGTTACATTTAGCGCTGCCGATACAGGGGCTTTGTATTGGTGCGCTTTTAAAACAGCAATACCCGGTAAGTTTTGCGACGTCATGGTCACAATAAACAGCGGCAAACCAACACTTATCATAGCGTTTAAGTCAAACTCAGGCGCAATGTAAGCAAACTCGCTCATTTTCCACTGCCAGCTAGAGGTATCAATTTGCCCTGTTACACCTGCCATTAAAAAGCCCGCCACAACCACAGCAAGCATAGCAAAGCGTGGGAAATAGCGCTTGCCACATAAATAAACAGCCACCATTAAACCAATGACTAAAGGTAGCTCATTCATAAAGTTGAACACATCAATACCAAAATTCACCAGCACGCCTGCAAGCATGGCACAGGCCAATTGGCTTGGAATTTTGTTCATCATTTTTTCGAACACGCCGGTAATTCCAGACAAAAACACCAGCGCAGCAGAGAACATAAACGCACCAACAGCTTGGTTTAAGCTATACCCTTGGGCACTTGAAATAAGGAGTGCCGCCCCAGTTGTTGACCACGCGATAAGAATGGGCACTTTGTAGTAATAAGACAACGCAATCGAGCTGACGCCCATCGCAAGACCAAGCATTAACACCCAGCTGGCAACTAAATCAGGTGTGCCACCTAACACCATAACAACCTGATAAATAAGCGCGATTGAACTGGTAAAGCCAATAATAACGGCCACTAACCCCGCGGTTGCTCGACTGATGAGCTGACTCATGTACACACTCCTTGGCAATTAAAAATCTACCATATCCTATGATTTGCCTGATGGCACTGTACACTTTTGTAGTATTTTAAGATTTATTTACTATACAGATGACACAAAAAAGGCGTGTTATAAACACGCCTTTTGAAAGTTTAAACGGCCTCTAAACAAGGCTCTTCGACAACTTTTGGCTTATCAAAAATACCTAAACGAATGCGAATGAAGTGCAAAATCTCTTTGGCTACATCAATACCCAACGCACCTTCTAAGCCTTCAAAGCCAGGGCTTGAGTTTGCTTCACAAATTTTAAAGTGCTGCTCATCAAACAATAAATCAATGCCAGCCACATCAAGGTTAAGTACGTTCGCAGTTTGGGTTGCAAGCCATTCGATTTCTGGCGTAATAGGAAATGACTTACCTGTACCACCAGCACTGACATTAGCTTTAAAGTTTTTACCCTGCGAGTTACGTTCCATACACGCAACAGCACGGCCACCAATAGTAAGTACTCGCAAATCACGACCATGACTCGACTTAACAAACTGCTGTAAAATGATGTTTGCTTGTGGGTTTGCCGCTTCAATCAGCTGCATTAAGTCATCAAACTCTTCTTTTGATTTTGATAAGAACACGCCACTGCCCTGCGAGCCCGATAACGTTTTAATAACCACAGGAAAGCCAATTTGCTTTTCAACCAAATCAATATTCACCGGAAACTTAACCAACATGGTATTCGGCGTAGGTAAATTACATTCAGCAAGAATTTGCTGTGCAAACAGTTTGTCTTTCACTGTTTCGATTGATTGCGAGCTATTGACACAATAAACGCCTAAACGCTCAAGGTGGCGAATAATCGCCAGCGCAAAATAGGTTGTACTTGCACCCATGCGAGGAATAACAAAGTCTGGTAATTCAACAGATTGACCATCAATTAAGATACTTTTACCGTCTTCACGGGTAATAGTTAGATCAAATTGATCTGGCGAGTAAACTTGTAAATCTATACCCTCTTCTTTGGCTGCAGCAAGTAAACGTTCTACTTCATAGGTTTCTTGCTTTAACAAGCCTTGGCTATCTTTATAAATGATCCACCCGCGCATGGTCGGTACCTCTAGTCTTGGAGTTTCGGTGACAAAAAAACGCGGATTATGCTCAGCATTCAGAGCCGAGTAAAACAAATTAATTTTATCGACACGATAATAAAAACCACTACTTAGTGATTAACTATTGATCAAGTTGTTAACTTGAGGTAAAAACTAACAATGAGTTAACATAAAACCCCGTAAGAGAAACATGTGAACAGGACGCTTGCATTAATCTTCATTCTGCCACTTACAGCATTTGCACTGAATGAATGGCACATTCAAAGTGATGGTTTTAAAACAAAACCAAGCACACAGCAGTTTGTTGCCTCTTACAAAGCAGAAGCCGATCAAATAGCCCCACAGCCTATTGTGAACTTAACTGCGCCACTTAATCAGCTATCTAATCATGCGCACGATTACCTATACAAACAAGGCCGTTTGCCTGACCAATTAGCAAACACCGCATTCAGCGAATTTGATTTAGACACCCTAAAAACCCTACAACCTGGCGATCACTTTATTTTAGTGATCGACGAATACCTTAGTTACACCGTAGAAATTAGTAACATTATTGAAGCCAGCAATGGCGATAGAAGTGTATTTGGCAAGGTCAATGATCAAACTAAAACAGGTCATCAAGCCGTGATGACCCTTACAGAAAACACCCTACAAGGCCAATTTGATGCCGGTAATCAAAGCTACAAGTTTCAAAGCCATGGTGAATACGGGTGGGTAACGAAGTTGTAGGTGAGGAGGTACGAGTTGCTAGCTACGAGTTGCTAGTTTCAAGGGGAAAGGGGAAAGTTAGCGAGTTTCGAGATACGAGGAACGAGATACGAGGAACGAGATACGAGTAACGAGATACGAGGAACGAGTCTGTAGCAGTGATTTTACATCGCATCCTAGAGTCTGAATCCTAGCACCAATTGTTTCCCCGTAGGCGTGAAACTTGTTTCACGCGTCTGAAAGCTGAAGGCTGACCGCTCTGATTTATATTTGATTCGGCACTAAAGTACCTCCTACAAGGCTTAAATCGCTGAGAAGAACACTCGACCTAACCAACCCCACTGATCGACTGACATCTAATATCTGACCTCTAACGACTAAAAGCCAGCGATTTTACATCGCGTCCTAGCGCCTAGAACCTAGCGCCCAGCTCCTAGAACCGAATGTCTTAATTCGTAGGCGTGAAACTTGTTTCACGCGTCTGAAAGCTGAAGTCTGAAGGCTGACCGCTCTCATTTATGTTTGATTCGGCACTAAAGTACCTCCTACAAGAGCTCCTAAAAGGTTAAAATCGCTGAGAAAAGCACACGACCTAACCAATCCCACAGTTCGGCTGATATCTAATACCTGACCTCTAACGACTAAAAGCTAGCCATTTTACATCGCGTCCTAGCGCCTTAATCCTAGCACCCAGCTCCTAGAACCGAATGTCTTAATTCGTAGGCGTGAAACTTGTTTCGCGCGTCTGAAAGCTGAAGGCTGAAGGCTGACCGCTCTCATTTATGTTTGATTCTATTCGGCACTAAAGTACCTCCTACAAGAGCTCCTAAAAGGTTAAAATCGCTGAGAAAAGCACACGACCTAACCAACCCCACAGTTCGGCTGATATCTAATATCTGACCTCTAACGACTAAAAGCCAGCGATTTTACATCGCGCCCTAACGCCTAGAGCCCAAAACCTAGAGCCTAGCGCCTAACTCCTAGCGCCTTTCCCCTAAAGCCTTTCCCCTCACCAACTCACACCTACTCCTCAATCGCGGGCCATAAACTTTCACCGTCGCTATCGATTGGGCTTAAAATCTCAAGGGCTAGAATTTTGGCGATCAGCGGGTACACATCTAAATTACTTACTTCGTCTAAACGAAGGCCTTGTTTAAAGGCGGGGCCGGTGGCGATAAAGGTTGCGGCCATATCTTCGCTATAAGCGTAACCATGAGTGCCTAAATAGCCAGCCATTTTACTGTCGGTAAACACTCGAGGAGCGTCGGTTTGTAAAATAATATCGCCAACGCGCGGACCTTTATCGTAGTGATAATCACGCTTTTGCTGCTCACTTAGCACGATATAACGACCATCTGCAGCTTTAGCGAGCTTTTTACTGAATCCGCTGATGTCTGCTTTACTATCTGGTTTTGCATAATATAAAACCCGAGGGCCGGTGTTTTGCACGATGAAGTTGTCGTCTTGCGGCAGGCTATCAATTTTAATACTAAGGCTTGGTTCTACAGACGCCATACCGTGATCAGACACAATCACTAAGTTAATGTTTTCATCAAGCGCTTTTAAACGGCTCGATAAATCAGCCATTAAACTATCTAGCTTTTGCACTGCGTCATAAGTTTCTTTAGCATCAGGGCCAAACTCGTGCCCCATGCTATCGACCAACGAAAAATAACTTATCACTAAACGTGGGCGCTGTGCTTTTGGCAAGCTCAACCACTGAATAATTTGATCAACACGCTTTTGGTAATCACTGTGTTTTGAATAATGATAAAAGTAATCAGGCAGCATGCCGTTAAAGCGCGCATCTGATTCAGGCCAAAAATAGGTGGCGGCTTTTAAGCCTTGCATTTGTGCAAGGTTCCAAAGCGGAATGCCATTTACCCAAGTGCTATCGTCTTTCCCTTTACCCATTTTGTAGCAGTCGTTACGCTCAGTATCACAAAAGCGGTTCTCGACAATGCCATGATTAACAGGCAATAAGCCGGTTATAATCGACAAATGATTCGGGAAGGTTTTGGTCGGGTAAACAGGGCGCATTTTGTTTGCTCTCACGCCCTGTTCACTGATTGCTTTTAAGTGCTTTGCATGGTGTTTTTCAATGTAATCCCAGCGAAATCCATCTATCGAAATAAGTACCACAGATTGCTCTTGCTCCGCTTTTACAAGAGAGCTGAACGCTAATAAACCCGCTAAAACTAATTGCCAAATACGCATGCGAAACCCTTTTTAGTTCAATTTGTTAATTTGCTCAGAAACTTTACCAAACTGTTTTGAAAATTTTGTGATCATGCTTTCAAGCTTTTTCACACTACGCTTTAAACGTGAGCCGTTTATTTGGCTATAAATAAAGCCCCAAACGCCTGTAACCACACTTAACACAATAAACACAGCAACGGGTAGGCCATCTAAGTGTTCAACCACTTGCGGGTAATTATTGAGTAAATCAATGCCAGCATCTGGTACAAGTCTATTAACTAGTGGGTAAAAATCACGGGCGTCAAAGTACCACGCTAGCCCTACTGACGTAAGACCAAGCAATACCATACGGTTAAATCCATGCACCATGCCAAAATTTCTGACTGAAGAATTGTTGTACTTAATGTCTTTACTCACATTAACCGCATACTCACGGTAATACTCAGAGTAACGCTTGGTATCAACACTGCTGAAGGCGTAATACACCCAATCACCAATATCGACAGAGCCCAGTAAATCTTCACCCGCTTTAAAAATAAACGGCTCACCCGATGCGGTTTCGAGCATGATTTCACCTTTTAAAGTGGTGCTACGATTACGATAAACCTCAACGCGCTCTTTTACATCGCTACCAACATACATGCCACCTCGATAGGTGGTTGTGGTTTCTGTGGTGGTCACGGTTTGGCGGGTTTCATTGGCATGTGCGCTTTGCTCTTTTTCTAATACTTTGCCAAGCACTGCACGGTGATGAATAGTGCCTTTTTCGTTACGTGCCCAAACATTTTTATGCACATAATCGTTTTCATAAGCAAGGCTATACTCATCCATAATGGCATGCTCAAGATCAGCAATACTGGTTGGTTTTGTTATGCTTGGCTCTAACGCTTTTTGAATGCTAATGGCTTGCTCATCATCTTTGGCAAGTGACTGTTCTTTTTCAGCAATCGCTTCAACGTGTTGCTTAGCGCCACAGCAATAACAATGTGCAGCATCTTGGCTAATACGCTGCTGGCACGAAATACAAATAACATCTGACTTACTTGGCGTTCTTGCCAGCATGTTATAACCCAATTGATTTAGGGTGGTCGATAGCATCACATCTGTTGCCGCTAAAATCGCATCATACTTTGCTTCTTGTTTGGCTTTGGCTTTTTTATGGTAGTTGTGCTCTGCCATAAACACCCCAATTGCCACAGGCAATGACGCAAGTAGCGCAGGCAAAAACTCAAGCTTTGCAGCAAACAACATGATTAAGAATGTAATAACACTTAGCACCAGCCACAATATCGTTCCGCCAGTGTAGTTTCGGCTAATGGTTTTGTCCCAGCTGCGATATTGTTGATCGGCAAAATGCACAATCACAACTGGCATAAAGCGGTCATTTTTAACTACCCGCCTAGCATTACCATCAGCAATGCGATAATTAAGCGTTAACGGTGTTTCCTGAAAAGCAGTGATCACATTGCCCTTTTGTAGGTTAGCAATTACATCTTTTTCTGCATCAACACTAAACTCATGAATAATGCCGTCTTTGTCTTCTACTTCTAGCCACCAATAACCATATAGCATGTTGTCGTTATTGGTTTTATAACGGCGCTTATAGTAATACATCGACTTCACAACACCTGTGATCGTACTCGCTTGTGGCGCATAATTTTTTACATCAACCAGCAAGTCAGGGCTGAGTTCTTCAACCGTGTGCATTTGTCTTTTTTGCTCAAGAGCTTCTCCACAATCACAACAGTGAAGATCGGTGGCATACACCGTATTTTGGCAATGTTGCATTTTCATTCCTTGCTTAATTAATTGCTTAAATCAATGGTTAATGTTTGTTCGCCAGCATCTACTTGATGCCAACGTCGATACGTTTTATACCCAGGCGCCGACACTTGAATATCATAAGCGCCAGTTTTTAATGTCATGCCGGGGCGATATTTAGGGCCGATATTCATAATACGAATAGTGGCGTTCGCCGGGTTTGTAGTAATGGTAAGTTTAGTTTTTTGCTCAACCAGATATTGTCTACGCTGTTGCTGCTCAGCACTTAAACTGGCATCGCCGTGGCGCAAAATATCAACCTTGGCTAAAGCATGGCTCAGCGGGCTAAAGCTCTCGTAAATATGCAATTTTTCTTCAAACTTTAAACCAAGCGGATGCAGTAAAGGCTGGGCATGCAAAGTCCAACGAATCGCATAACTAAACACCGGATTGCTCGACTCATCGACCTTGTCTAAAAAGTAGTTAACAGGGCTTTGGTCGTCTTCGGTAAAGGTGTTATGCACAAACATTACTGGCACTATCAAAATCAGCGCAGGCATAATCAGCTTTTGCAAAACAGATACAGCAGTGGTTGGTTGCTTTTCTTGCTTAGGTTTAATCAATTGCCACAGTTTTAACGGCAGCTTGCTAAAGGTTAAGCAAATCAAAAACAGTGACAACGACATCGAGATAGGCGGAATAATCACCGAACGCAATGCTTGTTTACCGTACTCGGCATACTCGCCACCATCAGCAAATTTACCTTCTGAGCTATTGAGCATGGCAAGGTATTTGTCGGTGCGCTTTGCAATGTTTGGATCAAGCACCTTGTCTTTAAAGTTCTTTTTATTCCAATCGGCGCGAATGTTTTTTACGTATAAGTCACCCATTCTATCTGCAATTTTTGCTTGAATTTGCGGGTGTAGCTGAAACGCAACCCAGCTTAAGTTTGGCTTTAAACTCATGCCGCGTTTGCGCATTTCGCTTTGCCATTGTGCATTAGCTTCACTTGTAACCTTATTGGCTACAGCATTAGCAAATGCTTGGCGTTGATTCACATTCCAGTTACTTTCAAGCTGTAACCCTTTGCTGGCAAAATGTCCTCTAAGCTTCTTTTGTGTTGTTTCGTGAGCACGAAACGCCATTAAGTTTTCAATCGTAAATGGGTAGCCCGTTTCACTCACAAACATCTTATGAAAATTTGGATGTTGTAAAAAACGCAGCTGGTAATGATCTGGGTCATCGGTGTATTTGTAGCGCTTGTCTTTAAAGCCGCCATCGCCACCGGTTGCTAAACTAGCAGCTTGTAGTGCGGTATAAACACCACCAGTAAGCACCCCCATTAAAATCGTGCCTGCGGCATTTTCAGCAACCGAAACATCTTCTTCAATAAGCCAGTAATCAGGCTCTATGTAGCCAATACCGGCTTTTAAAATATTGCTTCGGTAGTCTGCTGCTTCGCGTTCATAACAACGATTTCGGCGGTCTTTTTCACTGCTTTTATCATAACGCTCACGGCATTTTGCAATGCTGTGGTGGTAATCATAAATCTTCGGGCCATACTTTTGTGCGCGTGCTGACGCTTTTGCTATATGGGCTTTTTGTGCTTGTTGGTATTTGCTCCAGCCGCTATTGATCTCTTGTTCAACTTGCTGCCAATAACCTTGCTCGCGCTCACCGATACTTGCCAAAGTGCTGTTGTACTTTTTACTGCCATCAGCATAGGCTTTGTATTTAACCACCAGCTCATCATATAACTGGCTGTAGTTTTTATAATGTTTATCAAAATCTTGATACGCTTTTTTCTGTACAAACGCAGCAATAATCTTACGCTTATCTTGCTCTAGGTTGTCTGAAAGGGCGGCATCGCTATACAGTAAGCCACCAAACAGCGCCAAAAAGGTCAGGTTTTCTGAGCTATGTAATTGCTCAGGGTTGTAATCAAGGTCGTTCACTTTAATCGAGTTAATCGCCAGCGCGTCTCTAAGTGCAGCACTGTAGGTAGCAAACTGGCGCTGCTCTGCGGTTGAAGGCTCAATTAAGGTTTTTTCAATGGCATATTTTTGGCCAAAAAACACCACCGGCCAAACTAAACACAATAAAGCGATAAACGAGATAATCCCACGGCCTACTTTGGCAACCATAGCTTTTGGTAAAAAGTCAGCTAACAGCAGTGCAACACCCACCCCAGAGACAGCTCGGCCATAAATTTCAAGGTGTTCAAGATCTTCTGCCGAAGGGGTACCTAAACCGACTAAAGAGACTAACTGGGCATTAAAAATTGCCTCGGGTAATAAATATAAAGTAGCTAAAACAAGTAGCAAACAGCGCCACCAAAACGGCTTTATTAAATCAGTCATAATTTTATTCTTATTGTTTTTTACGCAGTTCTAGTTCAACAGCAGGATCTGTTTCTAGGCTAAAATCTTCATCGGCTTGGCGAGTCCCAATTTCTAAATTAGGTGCTGAAGGAGTCGATGTTACTTTTGGAATATAAGTTTTTTCTTGAGTTGATTTGAGCGTGCCGCCCACCGCAGGGTAAAGCTGATTCCCTTTATAAGCATACAGCTCATCAAGGCGCTCTAAATCAAGGTCAGCAGGCATGCTGGCAATCAACTTAGCGCCTGCTTCATCGCTAAAATACGGCTGCATTTTTGGTAATTCAAACACAGAACAAAAGCCATAAACGGTATCGTCCATAATTACAGAGTCAGGGCGAAGAGAACGCGACTGCGCTAATAGGCTACGCTCATGATAGTCGTGGCCGTTAATAGAATAAGTGGCAATCATAATACCGCGCGCTTTAGCAACCGGCTTTAAGCGTGCTGCACTTTGCTTGTAATGACGAATATCAAGTACATAACCAAAGTTACGTTTTAGCTGTTTTGCTAATTTATCGAGCTTAACTGGGCTGTCGTAACGTTTTTCACGATGATAGCGATTACCAAGTGCTTGTAAGCTCTCAAGCTCTTCTTTGTTGCGCTCGTAAATTGGGTCGCTACCAGCGCCGCGTTTTAGGTCACTTGCTAACTTATTCATTGAGGCTTTTGCCGGCGACTGAATAAATGCCAAGTAAATATCTGGGTTAATATCGCGCATACGAGTCAGGTTGCGCATTTCTAAACTGCTAAAAAAGTAGTTACCACCGCCAACAAACTCATACGCTAAATAATCAAGCATTTTTAAATCGTTAACTGAGGCATTTGATTTTATCTCAATATTCAATTTTTGATGAGGCTTACGATAGCGCGCAAATGTGGCAGCAAGCTCTCTAAATGAAGGTGGCATATCATCAGTAAGTAACCCGGTATCTTGGTTACGATGACGTAAATAGCCCCACTCTTTTTTATAGCTCATCGACTCAATTTTGCGGCGCTTATTGTCAACTGTGCCTGTTTCGCGACCTGTACGGGCATCATGATGCACAACCCACACATCGTCACGGGTAATTCGCACATCAATCTCAACAACGTCAAAATTGTTGTCGATGGCATCAATTACCGCGTTAAGCGAGTTTTCTGCATAACGAATTGAGCCACGGTGGCTCTGCAAATTAAAGTTACTGCATTGCCTAGCAGAGGCGTAGTTGATATTACCAAGTTGGCTTTCATAAAACCCTCGTGCATATAGTGCACCCTGCTTGGCCTTGATGGCATTTTTTTCGGCCACCGTTAAGGTGCTTTCAGCGCTTGGCTCTGGGGTGCTCTTACAAGCCGTTAAACCAATACAACACAGAAGAATACTGGCTAGTAGCCATGGTTTTTGAGACAAAGTTTGCATCATTGCTATACAGCCAAAAGGCTTTCCTTTCTAATACAAGATAATGAAGAAGTGCGTAAAACTGAATAATATATGAATAAAGGCCACGATTTAAAGTAATAACTTTAATAAAAATGAATATTTTAATTTAAGATACAAGCTGTTAGATTTAATTTAATAAATGGCAAAATGTTGCTAACAAAACGCAAAAGCCCGATTTTACCGCTTTGTGGGAATATAAAATGATCGATTTTGGTAAAAAAATAACGCCTGCGCGCGAAATGCGCTCTACCAATAATTTACACACTGCGCTTGAAAGTGATCGGGGCCGCATTATTAACAGTGCTGCAATTCGCCGTTTGCAACAAAAAACCCAAGTTTTTCCACTCGAACGTAATGCTGCAGTGCGCTCAAGGCTTACCCACTCGCTTGAAGTACAACAAGTGGGCCGGTTTATTGTGCAAACCATTTTTAATAAGCTTAGTGATGCAAAACAAAAAGAATATGGCCTTGCTGGGCTTGAGCGCCCGCTAGAAAGCCTAGTAGAAATGGCGTGCCTAATGCACGACATAGGCAACCCACCGTTTGGTCACTTTGGCGAAGCAGCCATCAACCAATGGTTTGATAAACACTTAGACGCACTGACTCCTGAGCGCTGTAAAGGCATTGGTATTAGTGTGATCTTTAAACACCTAGCCCAAGACATAAAAAGTTTTGAAGGTAATGCCCAAGGTATTCGCATAATTCATTCATTACTTTCTCTAAACTTAACCTACAGCCAAAGTGCCGGAATTTTAAAATATACACGCCCGGCCAGCATGGCGAAAATAGACAGCCCGCAAGATAAAAACTACTTGATGAAAAAAGTGGGTTATTACTTCAGCGAAAAGCCGTTTATTGAAGCGCTGCAAACTGAACTCGAAATTGAGCAATACTGCCGTCATCCTGCTAGCTACATTATGGAGGCCGCTGACGATATATCGTATTGTTTGGCCGATATTGAAGATGCGGTAGAAAAAGGCATTATTAGTGTTGAGTCGCTTTGCGAAAAGCTAAAAGAGCAATACACCCGCACACTCACAAACCTAACCATAGACGATACCAAACACAGCGACTTTGCCGAAAAAGCCATTGATTATGCGTTAAGTAAAGCGCAAGAGCAGCCGTACAATTTTAACAGCGAATTTTTTATCTACCTGCGCGTGACCTTGCTACACCCATTAGTAAGCTACGCAGCAGAGCGGTTTATTAATAATATTGAAGCCATTTACCACGGTGATTTTAATCAGGCTTTATTAGAAGATCGCAGTCACTTGCACGCCGTCACGCTCACCTTAAAACAAGTGGCATTAAAGCATGTATTTTGCCACAAAGAAGTAGAGCGATTAGAGCTACAGGGTTATCGAATAATTAGCGGTTTACTTGACTGCTATAAACCTTTACTAGCCCTTGATGCTGATGCTTTTAAACGCGTGTTAAAAGGCGATCAAAACTATTTAATTGAAACTCGTCTGGTTAAAAAACTATCTAATAAACATTTAAATAGCTACCAAAAAGCCATTGATGCCCTAAAAGCCGAACCGGATCATTTTGCCGCTTACGAGTTCTATTATCGCTGCCGCTTAATTCAAGATTACATAAGCGGAATGACTGACCAATTTGCTTACGACGAATACCGTGCGCTCATGGTAATTGATTAACCACTACGAATACGCTTAATTTGTTAACCAAATGTGGATAAATTACTCGTCTCAGCTTAGAATTAATTAACTGTTAGGTCATCGACTAAACCTTACTGGTCCGGAACTTATGCCAATTATAAAAACAACTTTTCTCTTATTACTCCTAAGCTTAAGCTTTACGAGTAAAGCGCAGTACAACGAAGCCATGTGTATTTTGTTAAAACAGCAAATGCATGAATACCGCTTTAACACCAGCAATAAAAACTATCGCTCAGCTGCCAGAAACTATGAGAAAAACTGCAAAAATCCAACGCCAGTAAACAATGCAGCTGCTTTCGAAAAACTAGAACAACAAACGAAAGAAACAGCCCCAGTTAATTCAACTGCAGCGGCTAACCCTAGGGTGCACTCAGGCGCTATTCAAGCAGAACCTGAAGAAACTACGGCACCAATTGCAGAGCAAACCGTTGAGCCTATCGAACAGCAAATGCCAGCAATTGAGCCAGAAGTTCAAGAACCAGAGCTTGCCGAACAAACAAGTGCCTCTGCAGAACAAACCGAAATACCAGCAAAAGTTGACCGTATTACGATTTCTGATGCTCCTGAAGAACCTGTAGTAGAATCAACTACTAGCTCTGCTATTCAAGATCAAGCCACTGAAATTAAAACCCAAAGTGCTGAGACTGCAACTGCTGAAAATCCAGCTGAACCTGAAGTAAAAGCAGAACCCGCACCAAAACCTGCGCCAACACCCGCACCTATGCCAGAACCTATTCCTGCAAGCAGCGATAGCTCTTCAAGCTCATTATTAATGCCAAGCTTAATTGTGTTGTTGGTATTACTTGTTGCAGGTTTAGTGATTGTGCGTATTCGTCAAAGCAAAAAAGCAGACGCCGATTCAGAACTTGAACAAAGCCTAATGCAAGCTAAAGCCCTTAAAGCAGCTGCAGAAGCACAAGCTGCCGCAGAAAAAGAAGCTGAGGAACTCAAAGAAGCAACAGCCGCAGTGCTGGCTGAAGAACAAGAGCACCCTCATGAAGACAGCTACCCGCTTGCCAACGATACATTTACTGCAACCGAAACAGATAATAATGACGAGCTTTCTGAGCTTATGCACTTTAGTGCTCAGCGTGATAAAGAAGAACAAGAGTCTGAAACTTCACCTGAACAACCACCAGCAGAAGACTTTGCTGATGCCCATCAATTTGAAGATCTTGAACTTGGTTACGACGAGAAAAATACAAACGACGCTGATGACGACTTTTTGGATGAGCAGCGCGGCCTAGAACAAGAGCTAAAATTAGCAAACCTTGATTCAACGTATAGCATCAACGAGGAAGCTGAGCCGCAAGCTGATGACGTTCAGCAAGACGAGCCTGAAACACAGCCGGAATCAGAAGAACCGAGTTATACTGCTTCGTCATCATTTGGCTTTGACGAGTACACAACCAAAGAGCCTATTGAAGACGAGCCTCTTACAACTGAGCCATTTGCAGATACTGATAACAATGAACCAGAGAAGCCAGAATTAGAAGAGCCAAGCTTTACGAGTTCGTCATCGTTTGGCTTTGATGAATACTCAACTAAAGAACCGATTGCCGACGATGAGCCAGTATTAGCTGAGATAGAAGAACTCGAAAAGCCGGAAATCGATGAGTTTGAGAAACCAGAATTTGAAGAGCCAAGCTTTACGAGTTCGTCATCGTTTGGTTTTGATGAATACTCAACTAAAGAGCCGATTACCGACGAAGAACCGTCTAAAGATGAAGTGCCTGAATATGACTTATCGTCACTGATGGGTGATGATTTATCGTTTGCAGATCATTTTAATGAAGATGAGCACACAGTCACTGCGCCAAACCCAGCAGAAGAACACGACGACATTAACGATGATGATTTAGCTAAAGCCTTACAAGCGTTAGAACAAGAACTACAAGATGAACCAGCTTCCGTTAACGTAGAAGAGCCGTCACAGCCAGCGGTAGAAACTGTTGATTTGTCTGACGAACTGAGTAACGACGATAAGCTTGAAGAAACGCCTGAAGAAAAAAGTGAAGAAGCCGACAAAGAGCCAGAGCAACAAGATGATAAGCCGTATAATCCATTTGCGAACTTATCGCTTGATCCAACCTGGGACCCAAATTCAGACGAAAAGCCTGTGATAGAAAGCAAAACCAAACAGCCAAAATCACAAGCCTTAATTGACGCAGAAGAGCGCGCCAAACAGTTTAAAACGGGTGAGTGATTAAGTTACAAGAAACGAGTTTCGAGGTGAAAGGTGCGAGATTCGAGATGCGAGGTTCGAGATGCGAGGTTCGAGGTGCGAGATTCGAGGTGCGAGTGTGTAGCAGCGATTCTACATCGCGTCCTAACGCCTAAATCCCAGCGCCTATGTTTCACCGTAGGCGTGAAACTTGTTTCGCGCGTCTGAGAGCTGAAGGCTGAAGGCTGAAGGCTGAAAGCTGACAGCTCTGATTTATGTTTGATTCGGCACTAAAGTACCTCCTACAATACCTCCTACAAGTGAAATCAAACTCGTAGCAGCGATTTTACATCGCGACCTAGCGCCTAGAGCCTAGAGCCTAGAGCCTAATACCTAGCGCCTAATACCCAGCTCCTAGCTCCTTTCCCCTCGCTAACTAAACACTCACTTAACCACTGACCGTGGGCGCATTAACCAATGGAAAATAAATATCAAACCAAAAAACACCGACACGGCTAAAACACACAATACAATAATATTGGTTGGTAAAAATGAATCGGTGCTGTAGCTATAGCGTTTTAGCTCTTGCTCAGCGCTTAACTTAGCTCGTTCGGCTTTGCTAGGTAAAACAAACTCATGAAACGAATCTGTTGGTTTTGCTTCTGTACGGGCAAGTTGCGCACTTTTTTGCTGCCATAACATATCAAATTGCTGAAACTGAATTTGCTTATTTTCAAGACACGATTCAAGGTTTTGCAGCTGTAATGAACGAGCTGTACAACGTGGCGGCATCACATAAAAGCGGTCCCATGCAGCTTGTTTGCTTATGTAGGCTTGCTCAGTTAATGGCTTTGCCAAGCTGTTTTCGAGCTCGGTAATATCAGGGTTATACAACGACGATTTAAGCTCAGCAATTTGCTCTTCACTAAAACAGGTTTCGGATATACGCGCCGATAAGCTTTGAATGCGCTGTTTATAGGCTTCAATTTTGTCGAGAAGATTGGTTTTACGCAGGGCTATTTGTAGCTCGATACGTTCGGCTTGCATGCTTTGACATGCTTCTGAAGGAGCACTTTGCTGCGCCCAAGCAAAAGCGGGCAACAACAAGACTGTTGTCATTAAAATCCGTTTAATCATTAATTTACGTCACTGTAAAAGTTAGAGGTACAGATTATCAGTTTCTAGTAAAACTGCAACAAATCTGAGCCAAATTCACTAAAAAGGCTGATCTATCATTACCCAAAAATTGGCCCCTTCTTTTGAATTAGCAAGCTCTGTTCGAACGACTAATCCCGACATCATAGCTCTTAACGAAACACCATAGTCATAATGGTAGTCTTGCCATAATGTATCCAAGGTTAAATGAGGTGCCACTCGACCCGCTTCTACAAAGCCAACTAACTGAAACCAATCCAACTTCAAAAACTTTAACCAATTTATATCTGCTATTGGGTTGTATTTAAGGGTATAGCGATATTCGAATGCCCCATAAATAGCGGCTTTGTCATGAAATCGATAAAAATCATAACCCCGTAAACGCTTAAATCCTCCTAATGTAGCGCCTTCGTTGTACGGTGCTGCATCAGAGATAAACTTAGTGCCATCAAGAGTGTGATTAACTTGCCAGCTAGGTGAATAAGCAGCCCAAAAATTAAATGCTAAAATA
Organism: Pseudoalteromonas sp. P80D2; assembly: GCF_036680945.1. NCBI lineage: Bacteria > Pseudomonadati > Pseudomonadota > Gammaproteobacteria > Alteromonadales > Pseudoalteromonadaceae > Pseudoalteromonas > Pseudoalteromonas sp. P80D2. The sequence goes on along the minus strand of NZ_JAZDAR010000029.1, from coordinate 181,710 downwards.
CGCTGATGAGCAAATTCACTTGCCCCTAAAGAAATAAACTTACAGCCATTAAACTGCCACAAATCCCAATCATAAATATCGTCACTCCCTGGCATTGATTGGCTATAGGCAAGATACTGCCTGCTTCCGTAACTTGGGTTAGTTGCAAAATCGGTGTTGTCATAGAGCAGGCCAAATTCCATTGCTGAAATACTGCCATCTTGTGTACCCTCATTAAATTCAAAGCTTTGCGAGCGCCTAAAATAGCGTGCAGTTGCAACCATTACTCCCGATTCCAACGGGTTCCACTGTGCCCCGCCCGATGGGTCAGAAACCAACAAGCCGTTTTTAAGCTGGTAACGCACCATACCTGTTTGCGATGTTGCGCCAAACGGTAAAGCGTATTCGATGCGAGCATCAAACCAATTAGAGCTACCATCGGCTTCTAAATAAACCTCGTTTGAAGAGTCATTACTACCGGGGAACACGGCGTTGTCAGCAATGGGCACTTTATGGCCTCCGGTATAAGCTCGCTGATCAGGAAAATATGCAGCCATACCACTGGCACTAAAATACCAGCGTTCTGAATCTAACACCATATAGTTAAACAGGCCAGCCCACACCCCTTCGCTCACATCACCTTTAAATGCAGTAGCGCCAACGGTCATTTGTGGTTGATGATAACCTTTGATCATGCCACCCACACCAAAGTTAAGCCCCATGGTATCGGTGCTAAATAAGTAGGGAAGCACTAAAGACTCGTGCTTTTTATTCGCGCTCTCAACACGCTCAATACTTGCTTTTACACGGGAAATATCAGCATTGGCCGTTAGGCTTGCAGCCACACAAACGACACAAAAAATAACTTTAAAGTTAAGCATTACTAGCTCCTTTAGTAAGCGACTTAAATAAGCATAGCTGGTGCTTAAAAACTTTAAAATGATTTAACGCAAATGTTACTGATGAAGTTGATAAAATTGCTGATCATCTAAAGCAAACTGGGCAAGCAACCAATCTTTAAACAGCTGCACTTTTTGCCATTTAAAATGTTCGGGCGGCGCAGCAAGGTAGTACTTATATTGGCAGTGATACTCATAGTTTGGATAAATCTCAAGCTGACCAAGTTGCAGTTGAGTTTCGATTAAGCGCCGCCTTACCATTGCAATTCCTTGCCCTGCTAACGTGGCTTGAATAACCAGTGCAGCGTTATCAATTTCAAGTGCGGGGAGCGCATCTGGGCTTACAGCTAATTGCTGAGCCAAAGTTAACCAACCGCGCTCTGCGTCTGGGCACACATCTTTAATTAGTTTTTGTGCCAGAATCTGCGGTTTAAGGGGTTTATTAACATCAATGGCACCGGGTTTATAAGCCAAAAATAGGCTGTCGTCGCTGATAAGCTCACTGTGCAAACCTGGGTAATTTCCTTGACCAAATCGAATGCCTAAATCAACTTGCCCCGCTGAAAAGTCGGCAAGTTGATCGCTTGGCTCAATACGCACTTTGATATTGGGGTATTTGTTTTGAAAATCACTAATACGGCCCAGTAACCAACCACTGGCGAACGAAGGCAGCACAGTTAAGTTTAACGTATTCGGGTGGCTATCTTGGCTAACAGCCTGCACACCTGCCTGTAAATGACTAAAGCCCTTAAGTACATGGGGTAATAGCTGTTCGCCTTGGCGAGTCAGCTCAACATAACGGGTATGACGAGTAAACAAGCTGCAATCAAGCTGTTGTTCTAACAAGCGAATTTGTTGGCTAACCGCAGCTTGGCTAACAAACAACTGCTCTGCCGCAAGCTTAAAACTACCTAACTCTGCCGCGTGTTTAAAATACCAAAGGCTTTTTAATGGAGGTAACTGCATACGCATTTATAGTTAATAAAAACTTAAGCATAGGTAATTTTTAATCGTTTGTCAGTAGTAGCAACACGAGTAATACTCATATTGCCAACCGCGTTAAGACAAGGACAACCACCATGAAATACTTACTTATTTTATTACTTATATTTGCCTCAAGTTTTAGTTATGCCAACCAACCCGTAATTACTCAGCTTGATACCGATGAAGGCTACCCTTATAAAAACTTAATTAAAAAAGTAGAGCGAGTAGAAATTCGCTATGTAGAAAACAGCCATTCGGTGACCTGCAAAGTCAATGTACAAACACTGCATAACCAATACATGGGCAAAGAGCAAACAGTCTCAGCCAAGCTATTTGCAAAACGCCCAATGGCCGCATGTTTAACCCGCGAAAAAGCTAAGCAAATCCTGCATATGCTGTAACCATTTCAACCTTGTGAAACTAGGCTACGAATAGCTGTACTTCCCCAGTAGCCTAGTTTTTTTTAGCTGACGGCGTGACCTGTTTTGTCTGACGGCTGAACGCTCTTTTATGTTTGATTCGGCACTAAAGTACCTCCTACAATACCTCCTACAAGATTGTTATTGCAGAGAAGAACACACGACCTAACAACCCCACAGTTCGACTTTCCCCTCGCACCTCGTATCTCGCAACTTCCCCCTCGCATCTCGCAAACTTTTCTCTCAACACACCTCCACCTTCTCTACCTCAACTGGCTCCGCCAACGCATTTTCATAAAACGCGAACACCGCTTTGGTATAAGGCTGAGCATAATGTTCATCAAGGGCAGCTTGCGATTCAAACTGCTCAACTAAAAATAAACAACGCTGCTCTTTACTTGCAAACAGCTCAAAACGATTACAACCAGGCTCTGCGCGAGTGGCTGCTAAAATGCCCTGTAAACGCCCTTTACAGTCGTCAAATAATGCCGCCTTTGGGGTAATTTTTGCCACGATATTAATCATACTGACTCCTTACTATATAACTTTAAAACCAATGCCCTAATTGGCGGGGCAACCGTAAAAGCCACCACAAACGCAGCAGGCCATGCATTGGCAAATGCCTTCATCCAACTTAGAAAAAATGTATCGCTCAGCCCTAAGTTGACATAAGTGACCCATGCCGAAAGTAAAAACGACATTAAAAACGAAAATGCCGCAGTAAAAGTAAAATGAATTTTCATATGTCCTCCTTGGCGTTACTATATTTGCATTGGTCTAGTGGCAACAGTCACGAAAATGCAAACTAAGATTGAGGGAGTCGTATGCTGGATGATCTGCATTTATTTATTGAAATAGCGCGCCGAAAAAGCATGAGCCAAACAGCAAAAGATTTAGGACTGAATCTATCAACCTTATCAAGGCGCATTCAGGCGTTAGAAGAAAAACTCGCTGAGCCATTACTGCAACGTACAGCCCGAGGCATTGTGTTAACCGCCAAAGGCGAATCACTGTATAACGAGTTAGGCGAGCAAGTGCTTGCTCTTAACAGCCAGCTTGAGCAGTTAAATGACTCACCCGCCGCAAAAGAGTTTTACCTGTTGTGCCCACAAAACATCATTGCGGGCCCACTGATGGGGGCCGTTAATCAGTTTGCGATGGCAAACCCTACGCTAAACCTCCACATTTACCCAAGTAATGCCAATAGCCAGCTAAGCCAAAAACGTTTTGACTTAGCCATTCGCATTGGCGAACAACAAGACTCAAGCTACTTTCAAAAGCGCCTAGGCATGATCGCAATAAAGCTGATTAAAAAGAAAGATGCACCAACATCAAGGCTTATATTGCCCTATTCAGAGTCACAACTTCCCAGCGGCTTACTTAACAAATTAAAAACCGAGTATGAACACATAAGCTTTTGTTTTGATATTACAATCGCCAGAAAAATGGTTGAAGCAGGCTATGGCATTGGCTTACTACCCATGAGCGAAATTTGCTGTATAGACGACACCAGCGACTTTAGCTATATCGAATCAGCCCACAGTATTCCCGCAAGGCCAATTTACGCCCTATGGCCACATTCACGCACACCATCAGCGAATGCCCAGTTGTTGATAGAACAACTCCAAACCAGTATTGCAGACTCACCAAGCTTGCAAGGAGAGGTGTTGGTGCTTTAGTTGCGAGTTGCGAGTTGCGAGTTGCGAGTTGCGAGGCATTGTAAGTCGGGCTTTAGCCCGTCAAATAACTCAATCTTTAAACCAACGATAAAGGCCAAACACAAACAACATGGCCGCTATGCCAGCCAAGGCTAATTGCCAAATTTTAAGGTCATTCAACTTTGTTAATTGCGGACCAACACTCTCATTTAAAGGAGTTGAAGCTTGTTTAATGGGTGCTTCGATTATCGGGCTATTTATTGCAACTTGGCTTGTGACTTTGTTTGTATTTATTTCTGTAATGGTTGGCTTTACTGTAATAACAATATCTTTATAGTCTGCTTTAGCTTTACCACTCCAAGCAGATTCAAATAGCGCCTTTTGCTCAGCTTTATTTTCGCTACACCATACAAAATCAGCTTGCTGAATATTCTTCGCTCTACAGCGATCAGGTAATTGATAAAATTGCCCCCAAGCATGGCGCTTTTTATCGTCATTATATGAATTTGAATACACCGTAGAGTTATGTACTTTGGTGTTTAAAAGTGCGGTAGGGTTCGAGCGATACGTATAATTACCGCCATTGCCAGAGCTTCTCTTTGGGTGTTTGCAGTGTCTCGCCAGCAGCGTAAAAAGCTCATCTAAACGTTGATTCCACCGTTCACCTTGCCTAGCCGTGTAGCTACGATTCATTCTCTTACGAATGCCCTCGCGCTCAGCCTCAATGCTATCACAGCGATTCTTTGAATATTGCTCTTCAGCAACCGTGTTGAAACTCGCAAGCAAAGTAGCGAGCAATAAAATCCATTTATTCATAGCATTACATCTGTGTAATTTGGTTGTAATTACTCCCTATGTGTTAGCTAGGGAGGTATTTATTCAATGCTATCTTTTCTTAAGCGATCTTCAAACAACATCTTTTCTGAAATAGATTGCAGACCCCTTTGAATATCTGTCGGAATGAACCCTAAATTAAGAGCACTAGAGATTACTAAATCTGAATTTTTAAACTCCCTCAATTGAGCAATATTGCCCAAATAGCTTTCTAATAGCTCTGGTTTTGCCTGTCTATTTAGGTTTTTACGAAAAGTTTCTACAAACTTACGCTCTTCTTCTGTGTCGTCATCTTCAAACCTTTCACAATACACTCTCTTAGCTACCTCAGTGATACTCAACCCAAGCTTATTTATTATAAATTTTATTTCTTTTTGTAATTCTTCGTATTTTTCCATTTTTTGTCCCAAATTGTCCCAGAGTGCTCCGTAAGATGAACTTGCTCTCAAAGCGAAGAGCTATTTTTAAACTTAAAAAGGATATACTCATGAAAAACATGACTCAAAGTGCCGCTGCACGAATTCAATCAGCTGAAGCAAAAGCAAACAATGGTTTAGTTGAACAGGGCAGTTTTGCCGCAAGAGCTCAACGTGCAGCAGCAAACAACCAGCAATCATCACGCCCTGCGCCACCTAATGGACCAAGTAAAACAGGTAACCCATCAGGTCCAGGCAGAGGTAACAATCCTCCTAAATCTAAATAAACTTTTGCGCTATAGCGGCATGAATGCCGCTATTTACATTGCTGATAATTTTTCCAAAATACTTTCTGAAACTTACTAGCTTTGGAGCTTAACTCAGCCTCTGGCACTTCTTTCATTGTTTGATCTAAAGCACAAATGCAGTTTTTAGCTAAATACTTCCTTTCATAACGGCTTAAACTTGTACCAGGGTCTGAACAAAAACTAACTATTTCAACAATAGCTCCCGTTGAATAACGGCTTGGCTCAAGTAGCTCTTTATCAAGCTTATATGCACCTACAGCACCAATAAACAAAGCAAACTTTGCTGTAAAAAATGGCTTCTTAAACCTTTGATACGTATGACCCGCGAATGAATTTTCGCATTTGTGACATTTAATATGATTTCCGTACTCTAAAGTATTTTCTTCTTCACAGTCAGGACAAACAATATTGAGAGGGCGTGTGCTAGAAACAGCATTAGATGTATTTTTATCAGCTTCCATTACTTTCTTATTTTTTTGAAATCCATCTGTATAGATTATTGATACTAAATAAATTAATCAATAAAAACATTTGGTTTTACGGGTTTATTATTCTTTTATAGTTGCTTGCCATCGTAAGTCAGGCTTCAGCCCGTTTCTTGATCCAATTTCTGGTGTTAACACGGGAAAATCAGCAATCCAACCCAGGCTAAATTTGTCGATGTACAAAGAGTTATGTATATTAATTTTAACTTAGCTGAGAATTTAAAATGACAGAGCAAAATCCAAAAGGTGTTTGGCTTAGCAGTAAAGATGCGATGAAACACCTTAAAATAAATGCTTGTGAATTAATGCACCGCCGTGAGCGAGGTTTGCTTAAGTTTGAAAAACGCGGTCGCGCTTATTTTTATTATTTTGAATATCCAAAGGGAATTTAAGTGCTATTTAAAGACATACTCATTGAGATGCAAGAACAAGATATCAGCATATCTGAACCTCAAGGCTTTCAGGCCTATGCAAAAACTAATAACGTTTCAGCGAATACTGCAGCGAGCATTTCGATAGATTCATTTAAAAAGCTACCTAAGGCACTTAAACAATCAAACGCTATGGTACTCAGGTTAGGCTCTCGTCCAAACGATAACCAAACATACTTTTCATTAGTAAAAACTATTAATGTCCAAGATTTCTTTTTCGATGATGAGTCGCTATTCGGCAAACTGAAGCCAGAGTTATTTTTACCAAATGTTTCAATCCGCAGTCTGTATGCTTTTCAGTTGTTACCTAAGGTCACTGAAACCTCAGTTGTAAATTTAGCGATAGCATCTGGCTTAATGGCTGAAGCACTTAATCTAGAAGATGACAAAACTATAGTCGTTCCAGCAACAGGGCAAAGTACATTCACTTTTAATTTTAAGCCTCTAGCGAATGAAAGCATTGCTCTACAACATATCAATGGGCAAGTTGAAATCGATGCCGTATTTGTTGCAAAACGGGATGGTAAAGAGCATTTATTTGTTGTTGAAGCAAAGCATGGCGATAAATTTGATTCATTAGCAAAGCACAAATTGCTTTACCCCAGTTTAAGCTTGTTACAAAAGCTACCCTCTTCAATGCCAATTGTACCGGTATACCTGAGAAGTATGAAAACTGATAAGGGTATTAACTTCTTTGTGGCAGAATGCTCTCGCATTGTAAATCGACAAGATGAACTATATAGTTTAGATATGTTGAGACCCTGTAAAGTACAGGCACTGCATTTAGCAAATTATTAAGATATGAATTCAGAGCAATTTAAAGAGTTAGTTAAAAAAGTTAAAGTCGCCAAAAAACTGCCAGATGCAATATATTTTCATAAAGATGCATTCGAACACGCACCTCAAGAAATCGTAAAGTTCATAAAGATTGTTGCCCAAGCTTTAAAGATTGCTGAAGCTGATTACGACTTAGTAAAACTTTTTAAAAATGATTTTAGACTCTCTCTTTTAAGTTACCCTGATTTTTATACCGAATCGTATCCACCACTAAAACAAAGTGTAACGGTAGACCTTGCTAAACTAACTCATAAAGTTACAAGCTACGAAAACACAGACAACCCTCCTATTCTTCATAGAAAAGAAACCATGATCCCATCAGACAATAATCACTACACTTTATTCTGTGATATCACAGCTGAGGGGGAACAAGCGGGACTTTATGAAAACAGCCGAATGATTGGTTTCAAAAGCTCATGGGAAAGGCTAATTGCCAAAAAAGGCTATGAGCTAGTCGATGGTAGGCTTTTTAGACTCTCAGCAGTTACAAAAACTGACGAAGATAAATCTATCGACAGACATTTAACTGCAATAGTTAGACATGAACTATCAGCTCCTCTAAAAACATTAGCAAAGCATGGTTTTTTAGCTGGTCAGCTTTCTATATTTGATTACGGGTGTGGGCGTGGTGATGACCTCAGAGAACTCGAAGCACATGGTTTAGATGCGTTAGGTTGGGATCCTAATTACCGCCCTGATGCAGACAAAGTCAATTCTGACATTGTTAATATCGGCTTCGTTATTAACGTTATTGAAGATAGAGATGAAAGAATCGAGGCATTAATAGGTGCTTGGGAGCTTACCGATAAGCTTTTGGTTGTGTCGGCAATGCTTGGAAATGAATCACTAATCAGTCAATTTCAGCCATATAAAGATGGCATTATTACGAGCCGAAATACATTTCAAAAATACTATACTCAAGCTGAGCTAAAAGCCTTTATAGAGATGAGCGTAGACGAAAATGCTATAGCAGTTTCACCAGGTATTTATTACATATTCAAAGATAAAAAGCTTGAACAGCAGTTTTTACAAAATCGACACAAGCGTACATATAAGTGGCAACACTTAACAGCACCAGAGCCTTTAAATGAAGACCAAGCACGTATCTTGTTTACACAACATCACTCACTCTTTGAGTCATTTTGGTTAACTTGCTTAACTTTAGGGCGCTGCCCAGCAAATGATGAATTTGATAAAAGTGATAAGTTAAAGGAAGTAATAGGCTCAAATAAAAAAGCATTACAATTAGCTTTAAAATGGTTTGATAAAGAAGAGCTTAAAACTGCTGAAACAATGCGTAAAGAAGACTTGTTACTTTATTTTGCTTTAGCAATGTTTGAAAAAAGGAAACCTTACACCCAACAGCCAGAAGATTTAAAGCGAGACATAAAAGCTTTTTTTGACACTTACAAAATTGCTCAAACTCAAGCTACCGAACTTTTGTTTCAAATTTCAGATAGTGAATTAATTCAAGAGCTTTGTATCGAAGCCAATAAACTATTACCAGCAAGCAAAATTGACTTTGAGAATGACGAACCTCACGCACTAACCTTTCACAAAGACTTTATTGATTTATTACCGCTTGTATTACGTATCTACGTTGGCGCAGCCTTACAAATGTACGGTGAGCTTGATGACATACAACTTATAAAAATTCATATGCATTCAGGTAAGGTGACACTGCTCGGTTATGAAGGGTTTTATGACTCGCCTCTACCCCAGCTTAAAGAGCGCGTAAAAATAAAAATGGCAGAGCAAGATGTAGATTTCTTTGATTACATCATTGAGGAAAAGCGCCCATTACTTCTTAATAAAATTGACTATATTGATGATACTTTTGACGATTATAGAAAATTAAAAACATTTACTAATCGACTCAAAAAGGAATTAAAATTAAGTGACTTTAATTCAACTAACATAAATAAAAGTCACTTGAAATCTATTTTAGAACAAAAGGATTTAATCATTAATAGATACAAACTGTGTTCAGTATGTGATTAATGTTTAACTATTCCTCTGCGAGTAAACGAACGAAAAACAAATCATCCATTGCTGATTCTTCATCTTCGTCCAGTTCTTGCTGAATAGTAAGAAGACCCCCATTTGCATAGTCTTCAATGAGTCTAAGTACTTTAGATACTTCTGACTTTATTTGGGGTTCTTCCATGTGTTCAACTTCAACCATATCGAAGTCAGACTCTCCTATCGCGCATACAAATAACTGCTCTACTAGATCGACAGGCTTCCAGTTTTCTATTTCCCAAAATCCTTTTGCTTTGTCTGTTTCGGTAATTTCTAACTTTTTGTTTCGATTTAATCCCAAAAAAAAGCAATATAAATAAAATTCATACACATTTGAAAAAGCTTTGGCTTTGTAAAACTTATCCTCTACGCTACCACCTCCGAACTGTGCATACTTTTTAAGTAACGGTTCAAATGTGGTCAAATATCTAGGCTTTAATTTTCCAAATTTATGTTTCAGAATCATTTTGAAACCTCCTTAATTAAAACCTCTAGATCAGAGCGGTCGTCTCTATTCCCATTTGGAAAGTGAGACTCTATGAGATGTAATGAGCCTATTTTAAAAGCTTGGTTCCTGAGTAAGTTTTCTCTTTCTTTTGCTTCTATAAAGTCGTATGTCATTACTATAGATTGTTTAAAGTTTTGACTTAAAGCTTCATAAAACCCATCAGAGTAACCTTTAGCCATTTTTGCAGTTGGAGCATCTGAAATTAAAGAATAGTTTTCACTCCATTTTGCTTTTGAAGTGAGTATTGCAATTATTAATGAAAGCTTAACAAGGATAATATTTGAGTCGTTACTGCCTGACATATTATAACCATCGTTATCAACGATTTCGGGTATACAGGTATCATTTGGCATCATCTTTAATTTTATTTTACCTTTAATTGAATTATTACGACTAGCCATATTTTCAAAAATACTATTTGCAGTACTTTCAAGCTCATTCACTATAGATGCATAAACATCTTTTCTTGTCGACTTTGCAATATCTCTTAGCTGGCCAAATATTTTATCAGCGTTCTTAATTGCATTGTCTAAATTGCCAGTAACAAGGCTATCTAAATCATTTTGAATTTGGGATAGCTTCTGTTCTTGAAGTTTAAGCTCTGACTGTGACTTAGCTAGCCTAGACGAGAACAACTCTTTATTTTTTTCATGCTGCCTAAACTCATTAACTATAAACTCAGATCGATCATCTTCAAGTAGACTTTCAAAGTCATTTTTTATTTTGTCTATTTCAGATTTAGATTCGTTTATTTTGTTACGTAAAGAGTCTAATGACGCAAATTCCTCTGCTATTTTTTGGTCTGTTTGTTTGATAGGAAACTGTAACCTCAAACTAGACTCGTATAATTCTTGAAAATATTGAGAACAATCCGTAACAAATAATTCTTTTTCAGGTTCGCTATTTCTTTCAATTAAACTTTTTATGTGTTCCCAAGCCTCACTGTCTTTAGGAGCCTCTCTATCACATACGTAACATTTACAATCTTCTAGCATTTGTTGGACATGAACTGGCCCCGGAACATTCATAGGAAGTTTTACTTTTGTTGCTGCGTTTTGATTAATTCGTTCTTGGTGAGCAGCATGATAGGCTTTGTACTTTGCTGCAAATTTATCAATATGTTTGCCCGCATTTTTCAATATCCAAAAATCTTTAAATAATTTTGAATTAAATGAAGCATGTTTTTGGGTTAAGCTCCTTTCAAAATGTTCGCATTCAGTTTCAAGACTAGCCTTTCTTTCTTTTAAAGCTGATTTTTTTGTAGCATCATCAATCTTGCTAATAAGTTCCTCAACTCTAACCCTAGCTACTTCTAAATTTTCTTTATAAATTTCAATGTCATTTTTAGTATTAGCAATTTCTACAACTTGTTTATCATAATCAGCAGATAACTCTTCAGATTTATTTGCATCTTTACTCAGCTTGTTTTGCGCCTTACGTAAGTCAGCAGAAGCCTTTTGGCCCCCCTTTTCTGTCAAATTAACAATGCCATCATATTTGCTAATATCAGAAAGGATATTAATTATTTGAGTAAGAGCTGACTTATCTGTCAAATCCATCAAACCATCAACTTGTTCACCCTGAAACCACATGTAAGGCTTTAACTGAGGAGGAATTACTCTTCTTAAAACTGATTCTTCGGATTCAGAACATGGGAACCATCTAGTTGTCTTTTTATCTTCTATAATTAATCTACTCGGTTCACATACCCACTTATTGTCTTCAGACATTTTCGTAACATGGAATGCCCTAGTTAATCTGTACTCTTTTTCATTAGATCCAATAGCAGTTATAACCACTTCTGCAGAGGCTGTTTCACCGACTACAAGGTTCCTAGTAACTTTATCAGATACAAGCTTCTCTCCGTATTCTCGTGTTGGTGTAAAAGCTCTGGTATCCGAGTTAAAGATTTTGTCATACAAAACCCAGTAAAATGCGTCAAATAACTTTGATTTACCACCTCCGTTATTTCCTACAATTAAATTTAAACCTTCTTGAAATTTAAAGTTATTTCTCTCATGTCCCCCAACGTAGCATTGGAAATTTTTCATCGAAATTTGATTAATTATCATTATAAAATTTCCTTTTTATTCAGATAGTTCATTAATTTTTAAGTTAATTTGCCTTAGAGTAAGTGTATCGGTTTCACCATTACAAAAAGCTATTAGCAACGATTTTAATGATTCTACTAACAGGTCCCCAGAATCGTCAGAAAAGTTGACATCTTTTAATTCTTCTCTACTAAGTCTACTGTGTTGAATAAGCTCTTCATTGGCAAGAAACCTCCTCAACATCTCATTTCTGTCATATTTCATTGTTTATCCTCAATAGCTTCTTGAATACCATATAAGTCAATGTCATAAGATTCAGCTACATTTGTGAACTTGTTCATTGTGCTGTAGTAATTTCTCGCTAATGAAGCGAAATAAACCACTCTAATTAATTCATCTCTCAATAATTTTCTTTCAATCGCTTTAGTTTCATCATTTGGAGCAATAGATGGAATTACTACCATGTCATGAATTACGGCACGTGCTTTATTAGGGTGACTCCTGAGCACTCTACCTCTTCTTTGAATAAATTGTCTTGGGTTGCCAGTACTTGAGCAAAAAATTGCCAACTCTGTACGAGGGACATCGACACCTTCATCTAAACACTTCATAGAAAATAAAGTATCAACAAAACCCTTGTCGAATAACTCTAAAACTTTTTCTCTATTATCTGTTTCGCTTGTATATGCATAAGCTCGATTGTTAGGAAATAGGGCTTCATATTCGGTTAAAAATTTGTCCAAAATGTTTTGGTTTTCTCCATCATCTCCTTCTGGAACATAAACGAACGAGTTAGAAACTGATGAATACTCTTCAAAATGCGCTGTCAAAATTTTCTTAAAAACTGACAATTTACCTGATGCCTTATGAATAATTGTTTTTCTTTGAATTAATAACCTTTGCACCATATCCGTAGTTTTGAATGTACCTTTATCAAAATCAAAAAACTTGAGTAACTGCCTACTGATTTCTACATAAGCTTCAAGTTCATCTTCTTCAAGATATACAAAGTGCGGAAGATAGTCATATTGACAAAGCACACCTTCATCAATAGCTTTTTTCATTGAAAAGTTATAGGTGTACGGGTAGGTTGAATCGAATGTCTCTTCTATAATCCTGTTCCCTTCATCATCGAATTGTCTTGTTAAAGTTGCAGACAATGCAATTCTCTTTTCAATATGCAAGTTTTTTATTATTTTCTTTATTTGCGGGCTTCCTAAATTGTGAGCTTCATCTGCTATGAGGAGAGCCTGTTTTGGGAGTTTCTTAAACAACTTTTGAAATTTATCATTGGTAAAAGTCGCATAAGTAGTAATGAGCACAAAAGACTTTTGCTTATCAAAAAGCAGACTAGTTATAAGCTCATTTAATTGAACTTTCCACTTAGGAAAATCAGAAGACGCTGGGATGATATTTTTAAAATTGAAGGAATTTACTTCTTCAACCCACTGCTTAAGTAATGTTTTGCCTGGCACTAAAATAACTGCTTGATAACATCCGTGAACTTTATACATATTAAGTAAACAGTTTAACGACGTTATTGTTTTTCCTGTACCCGTAGCCATAGAAAAAACGCCTTTACAATTATTATCAATCCAGTTGCTATAGGCTTCTTGCTGATATTCTCTAGGATTTGAATTGTAAGGGAACTTGGGTTCGTTTTTTTCAATTTCAATTAATTTCTCAATCTCAAGCTTACACTTATTAATTACTTTTGAGTTTGTTTTATTCACATAACTATTAACTAGCTCTGCTTCACTCTTTAAAAGTTCATCAATTGACTTTTCTTTGCCTAACGATGCAATGGTGTCTAAAATTTCACTTCGATCCAAGTATTTATATTGAGAAGATTGTTTTTCACAAATACTTAAAACATCTTTAGTTTTATTTGTAACTTTTCGTTGCTCAAAGTCCTCTCCCCATGAGCGATAGACCGAAATATTTTCACCATTCTCTAAAAGTCCATTGGCCGTGAAATTACAGCTTCCATCCATAAATATACTGTTTTGTTCTTCATCAATAAAAACACCTTGCTTGTAGTGAGCCATTTTATTAGGCAAAAGCATAACAGGTATGATTTCCAATCTGTTATTATGAATTAGATACCTTACACAATTATAGAATTGCTCTGATTCACTTGTTAACGATTCTTTTAGGCGCCTTAAGCTTAATATAAACTCCTTATCTAGTTCATTAGTGCTTACATCACTCCCGTCTAACAACTTCTTATCTGAGCCATATAAAAAGTGATTTGTCACTATTTTCATGGCTCCACCATTGTAAATGAACTGCGCAAAACCATATGCTAATACTCTAATAGCAGATGAGCTAAAATAACCTAGCTTTAGATATATAGCTTTTGATTTTGGCAATACACTCAAGTAAAACTCTAACGGTAAATCGTTACTATCTGAACTATATTCATAGTTTTCAGGAAAAAGTATATCTTTGAAATTCAATATTTGGCTCCCTACAGTATTGGGATAGATAATTCAGCTAAATGTTTTTTATACTAACTTTTACTGTTAATGATCCAAGGCCATAAATTATCCCAAGCATGGCTTAACATATCTTCAGCACGCTGCAAGACCGTATCTTGTCGCCAAAGGCCTTTCACATTAGTCAGTGGCTCTAAAAAGTTCAGATAAGCTTTATCATTTATAGTTACACTTTTCTTAGTCAAATTTTTATAGAGCTCTAGCTTTGAATGCCAATCTTTATTTGAAGCCTCTGAATTATCCCCCCTAGGTAAAATGATTAGATTACCAATTGTATCTACTAGTTTGTTTTCGTCTAAAGATGAATCCCATTCACTATTAATAAATGTTTGCGGGGCTATGTGTTCAATTGTAAATTGGTTATTACCTTTAGTTTTAAAATCAGACCAACGATGATATGTCAATAACGGCGAAGTGTTTTCTTTACCTTTAATTGTTCTAGCAGGATCTTTTTCAGAAATAGTTACATCATGCATTGCACTCAAAAGTAACATTCTACAAATTCCAATTTGTTTTCCTGACTTGTAGATTGGAGTAGTTTTGGCTTTGGAAATCCATGCTTCTTTTAGCTTGCCTTCATTCGTATCTGTAGTAATGAACTTGGAGCTTAAATCAGCAATGATCATTGAAGCGATTTCTCTCTTTGCATCCAATGGAGAGAGTTGGCTTTGCAAAATTTGTGAGTAAATTCTTTTATAAACGCTATCTATACCATCAGTGCCATTAGTTGCACTACGTCTAATTACCCAAAAAGAAGCCAGCATTTTAATAACATCAACAAATAACTTTTGTAGCTCTATATTTTTTTGATCATTTCTCAGATAATGATAGAAGTAAATCAGAATTCCTCTGCTTATGTCATGCCCTGTATCAATTAAAAGCTCTAGGCAAGCATTAACTTGAAGATGCTCATCAAGTGGAAGGTTTATACTCTGAAAGTTTATATCACCTTTGCAAAGCCAAGTTTTAAAAAGGAAATCTGTAGTGCTAGATAACGTTTTTAAATAGCTTTCTTTTTCAATTTCGCTTTTTTGCTGTTTAAAAGAGCTTAGTAAAAACGTACGTTGGTTACTTATGTGATTACCACATGCAGAACCGCTTTGCACATAAGAAAATGCGTCTATAACTTTTTGTGTTAACTTTTGTTTTTGAGCAGAGTCAGTTATCGAATTTAAATAGTTATCTATTTCTTCTAAATCATCACATGTACTTTCGTTAATTGTTTTTTGTAAATGCTCTATAACCTTAGGTCTGAATGTTTCATACGCAGTTAGAGGCTCCCCAGTAGTATTAAGAGCTTCAAACATATCAAATGCGTAATTTTCACTTGTGACTGCTACAAATGTCACGCAAACTCTTTCTAATAGATAGCTAGAAAAGAGCTGAAGATACAAAGACTTCTTTACATCGGTATTTATTTCATTACCGAATAGTTGTATTAGGCTAGATGCTTGAAAATTTAATACTTTAGCGTACTTTTCTTCCTCTAAAGCCCTCAATCCAACTTCATTATCCTCGCTCCAGCAAAATCCTTTTTCAATAGTTATCAACTGTTTATCAATTTCCTTAATATTATCAAAGACTACTTTGTATTTTTCATCGGAAATTATTTCTAAATCAAAAGCTTCATAAGTTTTAGTTTTCTTGCTTTCAACAATATTTTGATGGAATTTAAATAAGTAACTGGCAACTGGAGATTCATATGTAGCAGCTTTCGGTTTCTTACCCCAACAATCTACTAGTCCTCTAATAATTTTTGGATAGTATCTGAAATCTTCATCAAATTCAGAATTAGTGTCATGCATAAAAAACTGTAAACGTGAGAGAGTTTGATTTAAACGATCTACCTGTTCTGATATTACATCACACTTAGCTTCAAGCTCTTCATTTTCTTCGTCTTTTAGAAATTCTTTTTCATACTTATTTTTTAACTTTTCTAACTTAACCTTCGCCAAAGCAGTTTTTTCATAAAGGCGTGTGCATAATAATAAAATAGTTGTTAAGCGTTGTTGACCATCTATAACTAAACGTACTGCATTGGGAAGATGACCGGCTTTTTTAGGTTCAACACTTTCACCATGCATATCCGTTACAGTTAATAATGCACCTAAAAAGGTAATTGCATCCTCTGCTTTGTAAAGTGACTCAATACCACTTTTTATATCTTGAACAAAGCGTTTTACGTTTTCTTTATTCCACGAATATGGTCTTTGGTAAGCAGGCATGTAATAGCAAACACCTGGATCTGAAATGACGCCGTAAACTGATTTTGGCATCGAGGAAAATACTTTATCTAATTCCATTTTATTACCTACGCTATATTAGAAACTACCCATTCTATGACTCTTATAGGCACTTCAAATAAAACTATGTATATCAATAACTAACAAACGTACATTAGGTTAAGAGACTATCCATAGTTCACAAATGTATTAGGTAAATATACATTATTATTAATGACAACTGAACCGTTGTTTGTAACAATTACATCTTAAAGTTGTATTATTCCTATATAGCTTCATTCTTAATTTTCACTTTCTTCTAATAATGTAAGCGTATACCATACGACTGGATAATTTCTCCAGGAGTACTATTAAGCATGAAAGCTAAATTTACAGGTCACGACACCTTCCCTCTGCGCTATGGATGGTTGTTCAAAGCAGTTAATCATTTGAATTCAAATGGTAATTTCTCTAGTTCCGACGAAGAAAGTATTCGTCATTCGATTGTAGAGCTTGGTGTTGGTAAAAACATGGTTAAAGCGATTCAGTATTGGGCTGAGTCGAGCGGTATTATAGAAAGCATTCGAAAAAATAATAAAACGCTACATAATGTGACTGTAAACAAAGGCCTTTACTTGTTTGATAAGGGCGGTAAAGACCCTTATTTAGAATTACCTGGCTCTATATGGCTATTGCACTTTTGGCTAAACTTTAATGATGAACACTTAACAGCTTATCGCTACTTTTTTAATTACTCTAATGTTCAGCATTTTGAAAAATCAAAACTTATAGATGACTGTTATGAAGATGCTAAACGCTTAGTCAAAAGCGAAATTGGTAACGTTACAACTATCAAAAAAGACATGGATTGTTTTTTAAATATGTATAGCAAAAAAGTTAAAACAACAACGAAAAAAGTCGATGAAGATCATTTCACCTCTCCTCTTGCTGAACTTAATTTAGTACAGGATAACGGCCGCTCTTTTTATGTTAGTAACTTAACTGAAAGGCCTGAACTACCTATTGAAATATTTGTTTATGCCCTACTAGAGTTTTTTAAAGTAGAAACAACTGAATCTAAAGTGAGCACTATCGATTTTGATTCGTTACTTACTAAACCGTGTTCGCCTGGACGAATATTCAGGTTATCAGAATCAGGTTTAGGGCAAAAGCTCGATGAAGCGCAAGAATACACAAATAAAAACATTTCATGGGTAGACTCTTTAGGACTTAGACAAGTAAACATCTCTGAATCAGAAAAGAATAATACTATTAATTACTTAAATGAATATTACGGCAAATACAATGTCTGAATCTCTTATTGCAATTAACCAACGATATAAAAGTTCCACTCGCATTGATGTTGATAGTGCTAATTTAAAACCCTTTATAGACGACTTTATTGTTCATGGTACAGCAATAAATGTACTCGATACTATTAGCCGTGAGTTCGAAGGTAGTACGCAAAGAGCGTATACAATTACCGGCCCATATGGTTCAGGTAAATCGACTGTAGCTTTGTTTTTATCATGCTTATTGTCGGTCGATTCAGAACAAAGAAGTTACGCACTAGACAAATTAAAAAATTCTCAAAAAGTTATAACTGAATTTGATGGTAGGTTTAAAATTACTAATGGCTGGAAGACCATTAAGCATGTTTGTGGCTTAGAGGCACCAGCAAATAGTATTTTAATAAGCTTATTGAGAGCGTTTAACGTTGAATTTGTTCTACAAGATATACAAGCTCTTGATGATGACCAATGTCTAGCACAGATAAAGTCACTTTTACAAAAACAAACTGAAAACGAAGACGGCGTTTTAATTTTACTCGATGAAATGGGTAAAGCCCTAGATTATCAATCACGAGCAAATAAAGACTTGCACTTATTTCAGTCTCTTGCTGATATTGTTCAACAAGCTAAGCGACCTGTATTACTGGTTGGCTTTTTACACCAAGCATTCTCTGATTACGCTAAAAATAAAGATGTAAAAACACAGAAAGAGTGGAGCAAGGTTCAAGGCCGTTACAGAGATTTAAGTTTTAATCCTTCTATTGATGAGTCATTAGTGCTTGTTGGCGACTCAATTTTTAGAGCAGCTAAAGTTGTTAATGCTCTCGAATCTAAATATGAAAGTTTAGTTGATATCGTAAGCTCTGTATTTACGAATCAAAACAAAAATGTTGATGCTTTAAGCAACACACTACCTTTAGATCCTATTGTTAGCTTATTACTAGGCCCTGTATCTCGTCGTCGCTTTTCACAAAATGAACGAAGTTTATTTGGCTTTTTAGCATCACACGAAAAATATGGTTTCAGAGAATTTTTAGAATCTGAATATAGTGAGCTTAATGAAGAGTTAAACTTATATCGTCCTGAAATGTATTGGGACTATTTGCATCATAACTTACATCATTTAATTGTTACTTCTCAAGATAGCAAGGCGTGGCTAGAGGGCTGTGACGCAATTTATAGAGCCGAACAAAAAGGCGGTGAACTACACACAGCTATTACTAAACTAATTGCTTTACTTACTATTTTTGGTTTTCATCACCAGTTACACGCCAAACGCGAGTTTATAAAAAAATATTTTGTTAGTCGCGGTTATGAAGCTGACGAAATAATGCAAGCTTTGAGTGAATTAGAAACCTGGACGGTTATAATTTACCGACAAAAACACGATGCTTTATTTGTGTTTCAAGGTAGTGATATTGACATAAATAATTTAATTCACGAACGTATTGAAGCAATAAGCTATGGTGTTGATTGGACAGAAATATGTGATATACCACAGAACATTTTAGCAACAGCCCATTACCACAAAACAGGGACTATGCGTTGGGCAACAACCAAGCTTATAAACAAATACGATGTTGCTTTTGTTAAACCATTTGTGACCCCTCCAAAAACAGGGGAAGCTTTTGCTACGTTTATTTTATGTGTGAATGACGATATTGCTAAAGAACTTAAAGCGCATGAGAAGACAATGCCTTTTAGTATTGTTGGTAAGTTTAAAGACTTTTCAAGTTTAAAAAATGCAGCTATTGAATTAATTGCTTTAAAACAAATACTCAAAGATGAAAAGAAAATATCTCATGACCTTATAGCTAAGAACGAACTTGAGAACAGAATTAAGTTTGCACAAGCAAACGTAGATCATGAGCTGCAATATGTTTATAAAAATGCTGATTGGTTTCATTGTGGTAAAAAATTACAAGCAGCACCTTTAACATCTATCGCTTCAAAAATTGCAAATGATTTGTTTAACAAGTCACCTGTCGTTATAAACGAGTTAGTTAATCGCTCTAAGCCCTCGGGTAGTGCGAATAGCGCTATTCGTAAGTTAATGAACGCCATGTTTGAACAAGGCGATGAAAAAGATCTTGGTTTTGATGAAAAGGCATTTCCACCTGAAAAAGGCCTTTATCTTTCTTGTCTAAAAAGTAAAGGTTGGCACTGTGAAACGTCAGAAGGCTTTTTATTTCCAGCTGAATGGAGTAAAGACTCTCAAAAAGCTAACCCTGAGATGTATGAGTTATTTAAAAGTGGCTTTAGCTTTATAAAAGAAAACTCAAAAAACAAACAAGTAACACTAGCTGAACTCTATGATTTTTGGATGCGTCCTCCTTTTGGTTTAACTGCAGGTTTATGCCGTATTTATGGTTTAGCTTTGTTAAAGTCTCTCGAAGGGCAAGTTGCTTTTTACGATTGGGATTCGACTAACCAGTTCATTTTTATTCCTGAACTTGATGAAGAGCTAGTAAACAAAATATACAAACATCCAAATGAAGCTGGGGTTCGTTATTTCGAGATATCTGAAATACAAAGTCACTTACTAGACAATTTAGCTCAGGCGACACTAGGTGAAGCTAAAAATGACGCTGCTATTTTAAACATTGCTAAGCATATTGTGGGGATTGTTCATAAGCTGCCTACATGGGTTAAAAAGACTAGTGGCGAGAGCTTTACTGGTGATAAAGGCAATGGTTTAACAAAGCAAGCTCGTGACTTTAGAAATAAAGTTATTGCAGCAAACGATCCTTACAAATTAATTTTAGATGATCTACCTGCTGTATTTGGGTTTAAGAAAGATGACCCTGCACTTGAAGACAAACTTGGAAATTATTTAAAAACAGCTATTGAAGATTTAAGTGCTCAGCACGATATTTTGCTCAGTGGTTTTAAGCAAGTAATAGTTCAAATGTTAGGTGAAGATTTTAATCAAACCCTAAAAGAGCGTTGTGATTTTGTTGAAAAGATTGCTAAGCGACCAAATGTAAAAGAGCTTGCAAAGCGTATTTCACAGCACATTGATGGTAAAACAAAATTTGAATTTATTATTAATTTAGCCGCAGGCACACCAGAACGAAATTGGACCGATAAGCATTTACGTAATGGCCTTGATGAATTACAAAATTTATGTGTTCAGTTTAGAAGAATTGAGTCATTTGGAAATATTCAAACTCAAGGAAATTCTAAACCATTAGCATTTATTACCACCGATAATGAAGGTAATCATCAAGAATTTGGTGGATTTATTAAGCACAATTTAGATCAAGATAAAGACGTAACAGCTGCTGTTGATAATATTCAAACTACTATTGCTAATATGTCGAAAGAGAAACAGCTTGCAGCATTAACGAGTTTGTTAACGAACTTGATGGAACAAAGTGAGTCAGAGGTAGCTGATGACTGAAAAAGTTAAACACGTACTAGGGCTTTCTGGCGGCAAAGATAGCAGTGCTTTGGCGCTGTTTGTAAAGGAAACATACCCTGAATTAGATGTAGAATACTTTTTTACAGATACAGGGTATGAATTGCCTGAAACCAATGAATTTATAGACCAACTAGAAGAGAAGTTAGGGTATATACATAGGTTAAATGCTCGTTCATTAAATAATATTGAAGGACGTGGTGAAAAAGATTTTGCCCACTTATTAAAAGAGCATGGTAACTACTTACCTTCACAAAGAGACCGCTGGTGTACCGTACAAATGAAACTAAAACCATTTGAACAATGGTTAGATGGTTTCATCAAAGATGGATACAAAATAAAGAATTATGTGGGTATTCGTGCTGATGAACCTGAACGTACGGGTTACATGACTATAGAGAAGCCTATAGAGTCAGTATTCCCATTTAGAGAGCATGGCATTGTTCGTAGTGATATCGAAAATATATTACAACGTAATGGTTTAGAACTACCTGAATATTACAAGTGGCGCTCTCGCTCAGGATGTACTTTTTGTTTTTATCAAAGGAAAATTGAATGGGTTAAGCTAATGGAAAAGCACCCTGATCTTTTTGAAGAAGCAAAAGCATTTGAAAAAGGTGATGATGAAAATACTACTGTTGGCGAGCGCTTTTATTGGATGGGCCAAGGTCAACCTTTAGAGACTCTAGAAGATCCTGCTGTTCAAAAGCGCATTATTGAAAATCATGAGAAAAAAGTAGCTCGTTTCAACAAAAAGAAGCGCCGAAATGCTTTGCTAGGTGATTTTGAAGGTTATTGCGAGTTTAATGAACTTGATGATATTTATGATGAAGCTGAAGGCGGTGGAGCTTGTGTAACTTGTTATAAATAAAAAGAAGCGGCTTAATAAGCCGCTTTTTTTATCGCAGTGATTAAGAAATCAATATTATTGGTTGTGATTTCATGAGTGAAACTGATTCTAAAGGTATGCTCAGCTTGCTCTCGAGTTAACCCTAATGCCGTTAAAACATGTGAAGCTTCTATCTCTTTTGAAGAGCATGCAGACCCTTGAGCAAGACAAACAGAATTCTCATTATCACGAACCAGTACACCTACATTAGTTTTCGGAAGAGATAATGAAAGTATGTGAGGTAAAATATTACCTTGCCCGTTTACGAGATATTCGATTTCATCTTCTTCTAATTTTTTTAAGAAGTAAGATTTAAGGGTATTATTTTCAAAATTGCTATACGCTTGTGGAAACACTTCGATTGCTTTACCAAAACCAATTATTAATGGTGCTGCAACAGTTCCACCTCTTAACCCATCCTCTTGACCTGCGCCATGTATAACAGGTAGAAGATTACGTTTTCTGAGGTCACGAATATAAACAGCACCAATCCCTTTAGGTCCACCAACCTTATGTGCAGAAAATGACATTACATCAATATTCATCTCATCAACGTCAATATCTGTTTTGCAGAAACTTTGAGCTGCATCTGAATGAAAGATGATACCTTTTGAAAAGCAAAGCTGACCAATTTCTGCAATAGGATTAATTGTGCCAAGTTCATTATTCACATGCATTATAGAGACAAGAGCTGTGTCTTCTTTTATTGCTGCTCTAACACTTTCAGCTGTAATCACGCCATTAATATCTGGTTTTACAAGTGAAATCTCATAACCTAGTTTTTGAAAGTAGTCACAGATTGCAAAAATGCATTTGTGCTCAATTGATGAAATC
This sequence comes from Pseudoalteromonas sp. P80D2, assembly GCF_036680945.1. Lineage (NCBI taxonomy): Bacteria > Pseudomonadati > Pseudomonadota > Gammaproteobacteria > Alteromonadales > Pseudoalteromonadaceae > Pseudoalteromonas > Pseudoalteromonas sp. P80D2. The sequence continues at coordinate 158,723 of NZ_JAZDAR010000029.1, read as the reverse complement.
ACAATGTGTTTTTTAGTTTTTAGGTCTTCATCACCAAGCAATATACTTTTAAAAGCTATATTGTTTGATTCTGTTGCGCCACTGGTGAAAACTATTTCACTTGGAAAAGCCCCTATTTCATCAGCTAATAGCTCTCTTACCTCATTGATCTTACCTAACGCAGACTCACCTAAAATATGACTAGATGCAGAGTTTGCATAACAACTCTCAAATGCGCCTATCAATGTTGATTGTACTTCAGGTAATATTGGATAAGATGCTGCTGAGTCAAGATATATCATAAACAAGTCCCTAATATTTAGTATTTTAAGGTTATCACAAGCGAGCCTAGGTCACAGACACTTTTTATGCTAAAACTTTAAAAGGTTATTTAGTGTAAAACTGAACTTTATGGCTCAAAGTAAGATGAATAACCATGAAAAATATAGGTTTTTCCGATAAATAAAATAATAACTCTAATTTATTGAAGAGGATTTTAGTGCAGAAATGCACTGCAACGGGGTACAATCAGTTTTCAAGTTTTGTTTTATCAGACTAAAGAACTATCTAAAACTTGAACTCTTTTTTATGATAACCACGTGTTATTGAGCTTTAAAGGATATCAAGCTCTATGCAAATAGCTAATATTGAATTTCATCTCCCGATTAGGCGGTTACTGGAAGCAGTAGCCACTTCCAACGTGGAGATAAAATATGAAAAAATCGCGCTCATTAAGGCGTCATCATTACGCTAGATTAAAAAGTAAAATTGTAAACCACTCTTACTTTGGTCACAGCAGAAACGATTGGCGTTGTGCACTTGAAAGCAAAATTGGTTTCTATGCTAACACTGCAAAGTGTATTACTTCGGCACTTAGCTCAAACCCAAGAAACAATAAATGGAATTCAAAAAAACATCAATTAACGCTGCAAGAACGCAGAAGTGAACTTGATACAAAAGAGTTTAATTACTAAAGCTAAAAGGTCGGCAATTGCCGACCTTTTTTGTTATTTGCGCTAGAGTTAAGCAGCCAAACTACTTCATCGTTCTTCTATGCAAAATAGCGTTTAGCCATGTTTCTGTAGCGCGCTCTGGGCGTTGGTCGGCGCTTTGCCATGACTTGAGGATAAATAGGTCTGTGCCTTTAATAATGCTCTCAAGGGCTTGTTCGTTTAGGTCGGTAAATTCGCGACCATTGTGTTCGCGCTCGCCGTCGCCGTATTTAAACGATACATACACGATGCCTTGTGGCTTTAATGCTCGGGCAAGGTTATTGAATGCTTCTGTTAAGTCGTTTTTTGCTACGTGAATAAGGCTTGCGCAGCACCAAATGCCGTCGTATTTGGCAACGTCGTTTAGCTCTAGAAAGCTGCTTACTGCTACGTCTTGGTTTAAGTATTCTGACGCCAGCTTTGCCATAGCTGGGCTGATATCGAATGCATCTACGCTATAACCACGCTCTTTAAAGATGAAAGCATCGCGGCCAGAGCCACAACCGGCATCAAGTAAAGCGCCTTTTTTTGGGATCAGCGGTAAGAATTCGTCGTAAAGTTCATTGAGGTCTACATCGAGTGTGGCATCGACAAATGCTTGCGCATTTTGGTTGTAGTATTCGACGGTTTTGGATGCCATTTTACTTCCTTTATATTGGCAAGATTGCTTGGCGCTAAAATACCATTAAAGCTAGATAACGCAAAGGATGAAATGTGATTTTAGATGCTAAGAATCAACGATTTTAGAATGGATATTAGAAGTTAGTTGGAGGAAGGAAGAAGGTAGTAATTACGAGGTGCGAGGGACGAGGTGCGAGGGACGAGGTGCGAG
>NZ_JAZDAR010000029.1:146101-156815 GCF_036680945.1 Pseudoalteromonas sp. P80D2 | reverse complement strand
GAGAGACGAGGTGAGAGAGACGAGGTGAGAGAGACGAGATGCGAGATGCGAGATGCGAGATTTTATACTTTTAACTCAACAACATTGCACAATTGGCAATTTACTAGCACTATTATGTATTAAGAAGACTTTAGTCTGAGGTAAGCATGCACGACAAGCAAACTCATTGTCAGCCAACAGGTTGTAATAACTGTAAAGACAAATTAGAACTTGGTTTTGATTTTACAATGGCTTTTCAGCCAATTATTGATTGCACCGATAAACATATTTTTGGCTATGAGGCATTAGTTAGAGGGCCCAATAATGAGTCGGCTTATTCTGTTATCTCACAAGTGAACGATGAGAACCGTTATACCTTCGACCAGCTTTGTCGTATTAAAGCTATTTCGCTTGCAGCTAAGCTGAAGCTTGATTCTATTTTGAGTATTAACTTTTTACCTAACGCGATTTACAAACCTGAGCGCTGTATTAGAACAACCCTTGAAGCTGCTAAGCAATATGACTTTCCGGTAGAACAAATTATGTTTGAGTTTACCGAGGTTGAAAAGGTTGAAGACAGTACGCACATCAAACGTGTTGTTGAGTATTACCAATCACTCGGGTTTATTACCGCAACCGACGACTTTGGCTCGGGTTACTCGGGTTTAAATTTATTGGCTGATTTTCAGAGCAATATTATTAAGCTCGATATGGAGCTGATACGCGATATTCATTTAAATAAAGCACGCCAAATCATAGTGAACCATTGTATTGCTATGCTTGAAGAGCTCAACATCACCGCCCTTGCCGAAGGGATTGAGACAGTTGAAGAATATCAATGGTTACGCCAAGCTGGCGTAAGTTTAATGCAAGGATATTTCTTCGCTCGCCCAGGGTTTGAGAGCCTGCCAGAAGTTGATTTTAGTAAGTTGGATTAAGTACGAGTAACGAGAATCGAGTTGCGACAAAACAAGAGCGGTCAGCTTTCAGCCGTAAGCCCTCAGACGCATGAAGACATTAGGTGCTAGGTGCTAGGCGCTAGGACGCGATGTAAAATCGCTGCTACCTCGCATCTCGTAACTTTACTCTTTCCCCTTGAAACTCGCTAACTTAAAACACTTCCCGGCTAAAGCCAGTCCTAAGCGGGAAACATCAGGTGCTAGGCTCTGGTTCTAGGACGCGATGTAAAGTCGCTGCTACAGACTCGAATCTCGCACCTTTCCCCTCGCAACTTGAATCTTTCTCTTTTTTAATAGCGTTATTAGGGGCTGATCTGTATAATCCGCGGCCTATTATTTACCCTATTGCTTGTTTATTTTCGCAGTTGCTGCGCCCATAACCCTGTCAGTATTTTTCTAGGAACAATTCGTTGATTTCAACCGCAAATATCACCATGCAATTTGGTGCAGAGCCTCTGTTTGAGAACATTTCAGCTAAGTTTGGTAACGGTAACCGCTATGGTTTAATTGGTGCGAATGGCTGCGGCAAATCGACCTTTATGAAAATTCTAAGTGGTGCGCTTGTGCCAACGTCTGGCAATGTGTCGATTGCACCGGGTTTAAAGCTAGGTACGCTAAGCCAAGATCAGTTTGCATTTGAGCAATACACTGTGGTTAATGCGGTGATCATGGGTGATGCAGAGCTTTGGAAAGTAAAACAAGAGCGCGACCGTATCTATTCTCTGCCAGAAATGAGTGAAGAAGACGGCATGAAAGTCGCTGAACTTGAAAGCGTTTTCGCTGAAATGGATGGCTACACAGCAGAAAGCCGCGCGGAAGAAATTTTGATCCAAGCGGGTATTGAGCAAGAGTTTCATTACGGCTTAATGGCAAACGTTGCGCCGGGCTGGAAACTTCGTGTGCTTTTAGCACAAGCGCTGTTTGCAAACCCTGATATTTTACTACTTGATGAGCCAACCAATAACCTTGATATTCACACTATTACTTGGCTAGCTAACGAGCTTAACCAGCGTAAGTGTACGATGATTATCATCTCGCACGACCGTCACTTCTTAAACTCGGTATGTACGCACATGGCCGATATCGATTACGGTGAGCTAAGAATTTACCCTGGTAACTACGAAAAGTGGATCGAAGCTTCAAGCTTGCAACGCGAACAGCTACTTGCTGAAAACGCAAAGAAGAGCGCCGAAATTGACGAGCTACAAGAGTTCGTAAACCGCTTTGGTGCCAATGCTTCGAAAGCAAAATTAGCTAGCTCTCGTGCTAAGCGCATGGATAAAATTAAGCTTGATGAGGTAAAAGCGTCAAGCCGCATTAGCCCATCACTTCGTTTTGACGAAGGCAAAAAGATGTATCGCCAAGCATTAGAACTTACCAAGCTAGGTCATGGCTTTGATGGCGAAGCTCTGTTCAGCGGTGGTGAGTTATTACTTGAAGCCGGCGCTAAGCTTGCAGTTATTGGTGAAAACGGTGTTGGTAAAACCACCCTTTTACGTTGCCTAGTGAATGAATTACAAAGTAACGAAGGTGTGGTTAAGTGGTCTGAAAATGCCAGCATTGGTTATTGCCCGCAAGACAGCAGTAAAGACTTTGATAACGACTTAACTTTATTTGATTGGATGTCACAGTGGCGCACCGCTAAGCACAACGATTTAATGGTTCGTGCTATGTTAGGCCGTTTATTATTCACCGCAGACGACGCTAATAAAAAAGCCCGTAACTGCTCGGGTGGTGAAAAGAACCGCCTATTGTTTGGTAAGCTCATGATGCAAGACATCAACGTGCTCATTATGGACGAGCCAACTAACCACATGGATATGGAAGCCATTGAAGCACTCAATAATGCATTAAAAGATTACCAAGGCACGCTGATTTTTGTGAGCCACGACCGTGAGTTTGTATCGTCTTTAGCGACTCGGATCATCGATATAAAAGATCAACAGCTTATCGATTTTCAGGGCACGTTTGACGAATATATGGACCATGTTGCGCAACAAGCGCAATAACCCCTTCTTCGAAAAGGTGAGCAAGTTAGCTCACCTTTTTTGTTTACGTTCAGTTACATATTCACTTTACTGAATTACCCATTTTAGGTAACTTAAATTTCTTTGACTTTAATAGAACAATAAATTTAAGGGACCTAAATGAAAAAGCTCCTCAGCGTATCGGCACTGACTCTGGCTCTAACAGCCTGTGGTGGCGGTTCATCTACAGATAAAACGCCAGATGTAAAAGTAGAGCAAAATACTGCACCGACGCTTTCTGGCTCGCTCACTCTCTCAGCCAAAGCGCTTGAATCAACTAATTTAGTTGTTGATTTAAAAGATGAGCAAAACGACAGTGTGACAACAACGATTATTGATAAACCAGAGTGGCTGACTGTAACCACCAGCAGTAATCAAGTAACTTTTAGTGCAGAGCCAAGCTTATTCGAAGTAGCCAACCACGCTTTTACTTTAGAAGTCTCTGATGGTAAAGCGAGTAATCAATATACCCTAATCGTTAATGTCGCCGAAAACCGTGCAGCATGGCAACCTATTGAGCTTAGCAATAGCGAAGTGATGGGGAACTGGCAATCAAGCGATGGTAGTGTGCAGCTTTCGTTTGCCACTGAAGACACTGGTGTGATTGCTCAAAATGGTGAGCTAAGCCGTTTTGATTGGTCGAACCCTGATGTGATTGCATTAAATACCCAAGCGATTGATTGCTTGCATGAATGTAATCAACAAACCCTTCTTGAAATGGAAGTGTTGGCTAAGCGAGATGATGCTATTCGTGTTGAGCTTTTTAATGTTTCGACCGATAAAGGCGAAGTAGTTACCCTTTATAAATCAAATACGGAACTTAGCTCTGCGTATTATGTTGATATGGACGACAATACTTTTCACATGGTGAATCATTTAAACACCGAAGGTGAAGAAAGCTATTTTGAAGTATCGATAGCAAGCTATATTCCAACAGCTTCAGGCAGTACCACATCATTCCCTTATGCAGAGTTTTCGGCGACCTTAGAAGGTAAAACGTTAGCGATTAATGGCGACAAATTTATTACGAACAGCTATGCAAATCAGCTAAATAAAGAAGGCTACGAGGTGAATGTAGAGTTTGACCTTAACCTCGTTAATGCCGAAGTGGTTGCGCAGTTCGATAATTTTGCGGTGCTAAAACTGCAACATGTTCTTAGCTATCATGATGAAACTGACGCTGCGAATATTGTTGAATCAGAAGAGCTAACTGAAGCTATGAAAGTGCAAACGTCGGTTGTTGCATTACAAAAACTGACACCGATTGCGGTACCTGAGCTTAAAGTGGGTAAAACGTATACTGGTCGCTTAAATAATAAAAATTCAGATACAGGTGAAGGATTAACGCTTCGCTATTTACCATCATTTTTCACTATCACTGCCGCCGACACTGTAACGGTAACATTCAATACGCCTATAAGTACCGACTCGTTCAAGTGGCATTACAACTTAGACAATAATGGCGACACCATTAAGGTAACCGGCAATGGCCTAGATACCAGCTTACAATTTTTCACTCAACCTGATGGTAAAACTCTCATGGTGCGCGAGCGAAATAAAGAAGAGCGTCAGGCTCGCTTAGGGTATGAATTTATTGAAGTGATTGATGATTCAACCATCACTCTTGATGACTATAAGCACCTATTTAGCTACTTACGTCAAGACTACACCAGCGGCAACCTGAAAACATACTGGTTTATAAATGATGATGGTAAAGGTAGCTTCTATTACGCTGACCAATATGGCCTTGAAAACAGAGCTAACTTTACGCCAAATACCTATTGGCAATTTGAAGCTGATAACAGTATTAGTTTTGCAATGATGTCTCAGTGCCCAAGTGCATTTGATTACTCTAGCTGTAAGGATGAGGTGTTAGGCGATGATGAAAATTTATATGCCTCTTTAATTAATTTTAAAATTATTCATAAAGAAGCAGATAAATTCATTTTCGACCGCCTGTTTTGGCAGCGTATCTATAACTACAGCGATAAAGAAGTTGAAGAAAACATATACCAAAACAGTTATTGGTTAGGGATTGAAAAGTAAAGGAGTTTTCAGCCTTCAGATCAGACGCGCGAAACAAGTTTCACGCCTACATGTAGCAGCGGGTTTATCCCGCGTCATCGGCGAGTTATGGGTGCTGGGATTTAGGTTCTGGGCTCTAGGTTCTAGGCGCTAGGCTTTAGGTTCTAGGCGCTAGGACGCGATGTAAAATCGCTGCTACCTCGCATCTCGTATCTCGTATTTCGCATCTCGTATCTCGAACCTCGTTACTCGTTACTCGTTACTCGTTACTCGTAACTTTCCCCTTTCCCCTCGTAACTAAAAAAGGCCACACAGTTTAACTGTGTGGCCTTTGTACTTAACGGAATTTTAAATTAAATATCGAAGCGATCGGCGTTCATTACTTTCACCCATGCGTCGACAAAGTCTTTTACAAAACGTTCGTTGTTGTCGTCTTGTGCGTAAAACTCTGCGTACGAGCGTAGGATTGAGTTTGAGCCAAACACTAAATCAACGCGTGTTGCTGTCCATTTAGTTGCACCTGTGTTGCGCTCAACAATATCGTAAAGACCATTATCTGTTGGCTTCCATGTGTAAGCCATGTCAGTTAGGTTTACAAAAAAGTCTGTGCTAAGTGTGCCTACATTATCTGTAAACACGCCATGCTTAGAGCCGCCATGATTAGTGCCTAGTACACGCATACCACCAACAAGAGCGGTCATTTCTGGTGCTGTTAAGCCCATTAATTGCGTACGCTCTAACATTAGCTCTTCTGCTGAAACCGCATAGTCTTTCTTCAACCAGTTACGGAAACCATCGTGAATTGGCTCAAGTACGTCGAACGAGTCTGCATCTGTCATCTCGTCTGTGGCATCACCACGACCCGGCGCAAATGGCACGGTTATATCAACACCCGCCGCTTTTGCAGCTTGTTCAACCGCAGCAGACCCACCAAGTACAATTAAATCAGCGAGACTTACTGGTTTACTTAAACCCGCTTGTACTGACTCGAGTGCGCTTAATACTTTAGCTAAACGCTCAGGCTCGTTACCTTGCCAATCTTTTTGCGGTGCTAGGCGAATACGTGCACCATTTGCACCACCGCGATGATCTGAACCACGGTAAGTGCGGGCGCTATCCCATGCTGTTGCGATTAAGTCTGCTTGGCTTACACCACAGTTAAGTAGCTTGGTTTTAAGTTCGCTAATTTCGCTGTCTGATAAGGTGTAATCCACCGCTGGGATCGGATCTTGCCAGATCAGATCTTCGCTTGGTACATCGGCACCTAAATAACGTGATTTAGGACCTAAGTCACGGTGCGTTAGTTTGAACCATGCACGTGCAAACACATCACTAAAGTATTCAAAATCATCGTTAAAACGCTCGATAATCTTACGATAGGTTGGGTCCATCTTCATCGCCATATCGGCGTCGGTCATAATAGGATTTAAACGAATTGATGGATCTTCTACATCAACTGGTTTGTCTTCTTCTTTAATATCGATTGGTTCCCACTGCCACGCACCTGCCGGGCTCTTCTTAAGTTCCCACTCGTAGTTAAGCAGTAAGTAGCAATAGCCGTTATCCCACTTAGTTGGGTGAGTTGTCCATGCGCCTTCAATGCCCGACGTCATGGTATCGCGACCAATACCACGTGAATTGTGGTTGTTCCAGCCAAGGCCTTGCTCAAATACATCAGCTGCTTCTGGCTCAGGGCCTACGTTTTCTTCACTACCATTACCATGGGTTTTACCCACGGTATGACCACCCACTGTAAGCGCTGCAGTTTCTTCGTCATCCATTGCCATACGGGCAAATGTTTCGCGAACTTGTTCAGCCGTTTTAAGCGGATCAGGGTTGCCATTCACCCCTTCTGGGTTTACATAAATTAAGCCCATTTGTACCGCTGCTAATGGGTTTTCCATGGTGTCTGGTTTAGCTACATTTGAATAGCGCTCATCACTAGGTGCTAACCATTCTTTTTCAGCGCCCCAGTACACATCTTTTTCTGGGTGCCAAATATCTTCGCGGCCACCGGCAAAACCAAATGTTTTTAAACCCATTGATTCGTAAGCCATATTACCGGCTAAGATCATTAGATCAGCCCAAGAAAGCTTATTACCGTATTTCTTCTTGATTGGCCAAAGTAAACGGCGTGCTTTATCTAGGTTAGCGTTATCTGGCCACGAATTTAATGGCGCAAAACGCTGATTACCTGTACCACCGCCACCACGGCCATCTTCTAAACGGTATGAACCCGCTGAGTGCCATGCCATACGGATCATTAAACCACCGTAATGGCCCCAGTCAGCTGGCCACCATTCTTGGCTTTCAGTCATTAAGTTTTTTAAATCGGTTTTAACGGCTTCAAGATCAAGGAATTTGAATGCTTCTGCGTAATTAAAGTCTTTGCCGTAAGGATTCGTTTTGCTGTCGTGTTGATGAAGAATGTCGAAATTGAGCGCGTTTGGCCACCAGTCGGTATTTGATTGAGCGGTGACAGTGTTACTACCATGCATTACCGGGCACTGGCCCGTTTTTCCATTACTCATTATGTGCTCCTCATAAGCTAAAAATATGACGAAATGCTAAAATGCGCTTTTATCCCTTTCGTCATAAAGAGAGATTTTCTAATAGTTATGAATAACTAATAGCGAATAAGTTCCTGTTGTTTAAAACTATAGGAGTTGTACTTTAATAAAGCTAGATCCAGAACATAGTTTTAAATCGATTGCACCGATAGAAAAATCTGATTTGATTCATTTTATAAAACCGTCCATTTTATAAGGGTATTTTTAAACAGCGAGTAGCCCTTATGAAAACCATTAATCCTGACGTTGCTAGACAACTAAGCATTAACTTTTTTATCGCCAATTTACCTATCTTGATGTTAACAGGGCTGGTCGTCGCATCGCTTGTGGGGCTAACCTTTAGAAGCTCGGTGTTGTTTTGGCTAGCGCTGTTAATCACACCATTGAGCATTAATTATTTATATTCTAAAAAACGTATTAAACAATTTTGCAAAGACAATAAATGCACTGATATTTCTTGTCTTGCTAAGCAAGCTGATTAATTTTTAATTTTATTACCCAGTCACCAGATTATTTAGCCAACAACTTGTATAAATATTAATTAGTTATGTGAGCTTTTGCGGCAATTTGAAGGTGACAGTAACGCCGTTATCAGGTTTGCTATCGATGCTCACTTCGCCTTGCAGCGCTTGCGTTGCAAGGTTATAAACTATCGACATACCTAAACCACTGCCACCATTGCCTCGCTTGGTAGTGAAAAATGGCTCAAATACCTTGTGCATTACATCTTCGGTCATGCCATGACCGTTGTCTTTATAGGTTATGGTGTAGCTATTGGTGTCGTTATCGATGCTTACAGCGATATCTATGCGGTTTTGCTCACGGCCAACAAATCCGTGCACACAGCTATTATTTACAAGATTTAAGAATATTTGACTAAGTGCCCCCGGAACGGTTATTAGCGAAAAGTCATCAACACAGTTGATGTTTACTTCAACATTATGACTACGTGTAAGTGGCATTAAGCTATGTAAGATATTTTCAAAGTAATCTTTAATGTTGGTTTCGAGTAAATTAAGCGATGATTGATCAACCGCTGTTTGTTTAAAGTCACTGATTAGCTTTGCAGCCCGTTCAAGGTTGGTAAACGATATTTTGATACACTCGTTTAAATGATTCATGCCTTCAAGTAGGGCCGCTTTTGTTAAGGTATTTGAATCTATGTGTTTATTAAGCATATTTAGCTTATCTTTTGCCGAACTATTTGCTGTGACTGCTATGCCAATCGGCGTATTAACCTCATGGGCAATACCCGCAACAAGATTACCCAGTGAAGCCATTTTTTCGGCTTCAATGAGCTTTTCTTGCATCGCGGTCAGTTCAGATAAAGTTTTTTCAAGCGTACGCGTTCGTTCTGCAACACGTTGTTCTAGATGTTGATTGGCACGCTCAAGTTCTGCATTGATGCGTTCGTTTTCTTGTGCAGACAAGGCTCTGCCATAAAGATCAGCCAAAGCACCGATGAATGAACATTCGTCTTCTGTCCATTGCCTTGTTCCACCTATGTGCTCACAGCAAAATATACCAATCATTTTTCCTTTATATCGAATTGGCGCATCGAGCATTGCACCTATGTTAAGAGGTGTTAAGTAACTTTCGCTAAATTCATACGTAGCAGGGTCGGTATGAGCATCTTCGGCAGTAATCGTACGTTGGGTGTCGAGTGCTTTAAAATAGGCTGGGTATGCATCACGTGGGAGCACTAACATTTGGATTTCTTTGCCGTTTTCTCTATCAAGTAATAACCGGCATTCAATTGCGGTGTTTTCTTCATTTAACAGCCAGATCCCTGCTCGGCCAATTTCTAGGCCATCAAGTACAGCATTCAGAATTAAGCGTTCAGCTAATTCAACATTGCCACTATCAAGATCAGAAGAAATTGATACTCCATACAGCAGTTGGACTAGTTGTTGGCGCATACTCTCACCTTTTAGTTTTACGACTCCTTAAGTCTAGACGAACATTGTGATTCTGACAGAACGAATATAAGTTTTTAAAAACTCATTAAGTATTAAGTAGTTGTTCAGATTAAAATGGGTATATTGTACCTAACTCCTGTTGATACCCCTTACGACTTTATGTTGTTTAAGCAGTTTGGCCAGCTCTCCCCCGAGCTGGCTTTTTTTTTGCCTAGTCCACAATGCTCACGCATGTTACAGTTACCTCAGAAATCACTAAAAATTAATATGTCATGCGTTATACCTTAATTTTAATCACTTTTTTAATGAGCTTTAGTACATTTGCAGTAGCTCAAAATGAGCCAGAAAACCGCCCTGCATTAACCGAAGCAGAGCAACAACAAGCTCTCGATAAGCTTCAAGAACCTATGTATAAGCCATTGTTAGAGCGCTATATTCTTGATGAATTAAAAGCTGTGCGCCAAGACCAACAAAAACTGCGCGAAGATGTAACAAAACAAGTTGCTCATACGCAACTAGATACTGCCGACCGTGCATTAACTTATACAACCGACACCATTAATAATGTGTTTTTCATTATTACGATTACAGCTTCAATTTTGGTTTTAGTCGGTTGGAATTCACTGCGTGATGTGAAAAACAAAGTAGAAGACATTGTAAACTCACGTGTTAGTGCGATCACACAAGAATACGAAGAGCGCCTAAAAGTACTTGAAGAAAAGCTACGTGAGCGATCTGAAGAGATCTTATTAAACCAGCAAAAGATCTCAATCACCAATGAAGTTCATTCTTTATGGATGCGTGCCAATTTAGAAAGCGATGTTGCGAATAAGATTGAGATTTTTGACGAGATCTTAAAACGTAAACCAGAAGACGTAGAAGCCATTGCCTATAAAGCAGATGCACTGTTAGAAATTAACGAAACAGGTGAGGCTATCGAGCTTTGTAATCAAGCATTAGAAATTGATAGCGACTACGGCTACGCATACTGGCAACGTGCTTGTGCCTATGCGTTACTGCACAAACACGCCGATGCAATGGCTGATATTCGTATGGCCCTTGAGTATTCTCCTAACTTGCGTAACGAGCTATTACACGAAAGCGCGTTTGCCAGCCTACACGACAACGACAGCTTTAATTCGTTGCTAAACGAAACGGCTTAGCCGAAACCCATGTAGCAGCGGGTTTATCCCGCGTCATAGGCACTAGGGTTTAGGCTCTAGGATTTAGGCTCT
>NZ_JAZDAR010000029.1:0-146034 GCF_036680945.1 Pseudoalteromonas sp. P80D2 | reverse complement strand
TAGGCTCTAGGATTTAGGCTCTAGGATTTAGGTGCTAGGCGCTAGGACGCGATGTAAAATCGCTGCTACCTCGAATCTCGCATCTCATATCTCGAATCTCATATCTCGAATCTCATATCTCGCATCTCATATCTCGCATCTCATATCTCGCACCTCATATCTCGCATCTCATATCTCGCATCTCATATCTCGAATCTCATATCTCGCATCTCATATCTCGCATCTCATATCTCGCATCTCGTTACTCGTACCTTTACTCTCGCTGACTTTACTCTCGCTAACTTTACTCTCGCTAACTTTACTCTCGCTAACTTTACTCTCGCTAACTTGAACCCACTAACTTTCACCCATAAAAAAGAGCAGCTGGGCTGCTCTTTTTTCTAACGGAAGAATAACACTTTGGTTATTTTGCCATTCTCTATTTTATAGCTGGTGACGAACTCAGAGCGTTTGTCGACGACTTTAGGGTCTTGTGTACAGGTTTCAGAGAGTTCGTGATCAATCACGATGTTGCCAAGTACAATGCGTTTAATTGGCGATGATTTAATGCACTTTAGCTTTTTAAACATGATGCCGTATCGTGCAATGAGTTTTTCTTTACCGGTGAACATCAACTCATTCGGGAATGTATAAAACTCAACGTTTTCATCGTACATCTTAATAAAAGCATCAATGTTACGAGCATTATAAGCTGCAATCAGCTGTTCAATCACCGCCATCGATTCACGTGACTGACGTGCTTTTTCTTGCTGCTTCGCTGTTAGTGCTTCTTTAGCTTGGTTAACGGCTTTTTCTGCTTCTGCAACGGCTTGCTGTTTTTCGGCAACTGTTTTTGGTTGCTCTGCAGGTGCAGGGGTTTGTGTACCGAGTACTTTGCTATCATCAACTTCTGCAAGCGCTTTTAAGGCTGCGGCTGTCGCTTTTTGTTCGTCGCTGCTTGTGGTTGTTTCACTCGTTGCCTTCGCAGCTTCTTCAGCTTTTTCTTCTACTTGAGCGGCTTCTACAGTCGCTTTTTCAGTTTCAGACGCTGATTTTTGCTCTGTAGCTGGCTTTTCTTCAATAAACTCTAAGCTAGGTACGTCCTTCTTTTCGGCTTTTTGTTCATTGCTCGTTTGAGGTTGGGTTTGTTCGGTGGTTTCGTCACTTGCAATTGACTGCCAAGAGAGTAATAAACTGATTGCAAAAAATAACGGTTTCATACTTTTCCTAAATGCATCATTCCTGATTTGAGGCGCTAAGGTAGCAAATTCTAGCTGTTTGGCATAGTTTTTTACCAATATTGCTCTACTGTGATCTGCCCTGGTTCACGGCGTCTGTTGCGGCTAAAACCAAGCTCTAACAAAATTGCCGTAGTATCTTTTACCATTTGTGGGTTACCGCAAATCATAAACTGTGCGGTATCAGGTACAGTTGGGTGCCCTATTACATCAAATAAACGATGATCTTTAATTACGTCTGTGATCCGGCCATTAAAACCGATAGTGGCTGACTCTCGGCTGACTACCGGCGAATAGCAAAGATTTGGGTACTGCTGCTGTAGCGCTTTAATACGCTCTTGATAACTTAAGTCCTCGTTAAGACGAACTCCATGCACTAAATGAACATGCTCAAACTTTTGCCACACTTCTCCCTGCTCTAATATTGAAATAAAAGGCCCAAGCGCAGTACCTGTACTCAGCATATAGAGCTGCTCACTGCTTGGTACTTCATCAAGGGTAAAAAAGCCTGTCGCGCGGCGCTCTATTGTCACAGAGTCACCCGGCTTTAATTGTGCGAGTTGCTGAGAAAGTTGACCGTCTTTGACATTAATAAGATAAAACTCGAGGTCGGGATTGTTCGGCGCATTCACATAAGAATATGCACGAGCTACACGTTTATCACCCACTTGCATCGCAAGCTTTGTAAACTGCCCCGCCGTGAATGGCTCAACATCGGCATTAACGATTAAGCTAAATAATGAGTCGGTCCACCATTTAACGTCTTTTACCTTAGCTTCAACCCAATTAGACATACACATCCTCAATTGTTGTTCCTCTATTAAAAGTGGCAACAATTGGTTGAATTTTCAAGTTTTAAGGGGCGGTTGCGAGATGCGGGCAGGATTTTACGCAGGTAAACTTGTAGCTATAAAAAAAGCCGCATAAATGCGGCTTTGAGGTTAGTCTCACTTCACTTTGGGCGTGTTTCCAAATTTCAGTGAATACGTTACCAAGGAACTTATTTAAATTGATTCTAAAGCAATTTTAACCATTTCGTTAAAGGTGCTTTGACGCTCTTCGCTTGGTGTCGCTTCACCAGTGATTACGTGGTCACTCACAGTAAATAGTGCCATCGCTTTTGCGCCGTATTCAGCAGCTACGCCGTACATGCCAGCTGTTTCCATATCAACAGCAAGTACGCCTAGCTTGTCTAATTCTTGATAGAATGTGTTATCTGCTTGGTAGAATGTATCTGTTGTAAATACATTACCTACTTTCGCTTCAATGCCTAATTCTTTTGCTGCGTTTACGCCGTTAATTAGTAAACCGAAATCAGCAATTGCGGCAAAGTCGTAACCACGTACACGCGCACGGTTTACGTTTGAATCTGTGCTTGCACCTTGTGCAAAGATAACGTCACGAATTTTGATATCGCTACCAATACCGCCACAGGTACCAATACGAATTAGATTTTTAACGCCGTAACTAACGATCAATTCACGGGCATAAATTGACATTGATGGAATACCCATCCCAGAGCCCATAATACTCACTGGTTTACCTTTGTAGGTACCGGTAAAACCATACATATTACGAACGCCTGTTACTTGTTTTGCGTCATCTAAAAAGTTTTCAGCAATGTATTGAGCGCGAAGCGGATCACCCGGCATTAATACCGTTTCTGCAAATTCGCCTACATTGGCGCTGATATGAGGAGTACTCATTATTGGTTTCCTTTTTTGTTCGCTAATAGCTTGTCGTTAAAACTATCACCGTATTCAAGTGCAGGAAGATTAAACCACTGGGCAAGGGTTTGACCTATGTCTGCAAAACTAGCTCGTTCTCCAAGCGGGGTGTTTGTCATTCCCGGTTGGTATGCAAGTACTGGCACGTATTCACGTGTATGGTCAGTGCCTGCTGCTGTTGGATCACATCCGTGATCGGCCGTGATAATTAACACATCATCACTATTTAGCTGATTTAAGATGGTCGGTAGGTAATCATCAAACTCTTTTAATGCTTTAGCATAGCCAACTGCATTACGGCGATGAC
This sequence comes from Pseudoalteromonas sp. P80D2, assembly GCF_036680945.1. NCBI lineage: Bacteria > Pseudomonadati > Pseudomonadota > Gammaproteobacteria > Alteromonadales > Pseudoalteromonadaceae > Pseudoalteromonas > Pseudoalteromonas sp. P80D2. The sequence continues at coordinate 142,783 of NZ_JAZDAR010000029.1, read as the reverse complement.
CGTACTTTTCATCAAAATCAACTAAGTTTGTAAAAATCAAACTATGGTCAGGTGCGCTTGCAATCACTTCTGAGGTTTTCTCAAGCAAGTTCATTAGACCTGGTGCTTTGTGTTTTTGGGTGATGCCTTGGTGCGCATAGATATCGGCAATTTTACCAATACTGATCACTTCACCGCCGTCTTGCGATAATTTATCAAGCAAGGTTGGCGACGGTGGCAGCACCGAATAGTCACGACGATTACCTGTACGGGCAAAATCGTCACGGCTCGAACCCAAAAATGGCCGCGCAATCACTCTTCCTATGTTCATTTCATCAAGCAGCGCCCGTGCGATTTCGCAAACCTGATAAAGTTTCTCCAGTCCAAATGATTCTTCGTGCGCGGCTATTTGAAACACGCTATCAACTGAGGTGTAGCAAATCGGCATACCGGTTTGCATATGTTCTTCACCTAGCTGTTCTAAAATGGTTGTTCCTGAGGCATAACAGTTACCTAAAATGCCAGGAATACCTGCGCGAGCAATTAGCTCATCAACAAATTCTTGTGGAAAACACGGCTGTGTATTAGGGAAGTAACCCCAATCAAATAACACAGGTACACCGGCCATTTCCCAGTGCCCTGAAGGCGTGTCTTTACCACTAGATAACTCTTTAGCGTAACCCCATGCGCCAATAGGTGCTTGGCGGTCACTAACTAAACAAGGTTCTTTACCTGCGGCTTCGCATGCATCAGCTAAACCTAAACGGGTAAGATTAGGTAGCGATAAGTGCTCACCTGTTTCTTCTGCATAGGCTTTAAGTAAATGAGCAAAGGTATTTGCGCCTACATCACCAAACTTCTCTGCGTCAGGTGCTGCGCCAATTCCTAGGCTATCTGCCATTAAGATGAGTGCTCTTGACATGGGTACCTCGTTATCAATATGTGAATACTTTATATGCTCTTCGAATTTTTGGTACAGGACATAAGTCCTGTTTCATAAAACAGAAACATTATAAATTTGCATCTCTAAGCGAAGCAAAAGAGATTAATCGTGTCTTTTTTGCTATTGTGATCTACCTAACAATGTTTCCTTCTGTGTGGGCGAGAACTTTAGTGACACGAACAATTATAGCTATTGCTGGCGCATCTGCGTCGGGCAAGTCTCTTTTTAGCAAGACAATTTATAACGAATTAGTCAATGAGCTTGAACCGGGCGCGATCGCAGTGATCGAAGAAGATGCTTATTACAAAGACCAGTCGCATTTGCCGTTTGACCATCGAACGCAAACCAATTACGACCATCCTGATGCTTTCGAGCATGAGCTTTTGCATGAGCACTTACTTCAATTGCGCGCTGGAAAATCAGTAGACGTACCAACTTATGACTATGCAATGCATACCCGTAGCGATGAAACGCGTCGAGTTGCACCTGCAAAAGTACTTATCGTTGAAGGTATTTTGCTATTGAGTGATCCGGCACTTCGAAAAGAATTTGATATTAAGGTGTTCATTGATACACCGTTAGATATCTGCCTTATGCGCCGTATGCAACGAGATATGGAGCAGCGTGGCAGAACATTACAGTCCGTTGTTGATCAATATCAAGCGACAGTGCGACCTATGTTTTATCAGTTTATTGAGCCATCAAAGCACAAAGCTGATCTCGTAGTCACACGCGGCGGTATGAATCGCGTTGCCATTGATATAATTAAAAGTAAAATAAAATATTTACTGCAACAATAACAACGGGAAATAGTCAGTATGACAACATTTATGAGCTTAGTAGGCATTGTTGTGCTACTAGGCATTGCTTTTGCGGCTTCTACGAACCGTAAAGCAATTAATTTAAGAACTGTCGGCATCGCCTTTTTACTTCAAGTGTTAATTGGTGGCTTTGTCTTGTTCTTCGAAGTGGGCAAAAACGTACTGGCAAGTATGTCTCGAGGAGTCTCATCAGTTATTGGTTATGCCAATGACGGGATTAGCTTCTTATTTGGCTCACTGGCATCGCAAGATACCCTAGGGTTTATTTTTGCGATACAAGTATTGCCCGTTATCGTGTTCTTCTCAGCACTCGTTGCTGTGTTGTATCACATCGGGGTGATGGATTGGATAATCAAGATTCTAGGCGGTGGCTTACAAAAGCTATTGAAAACCTCGCGCCCTGAATCGCTTTCTGCGACCGCCAATATTTTCGTTGGCCAAACAGAAGCACCATTGATTGTTAAACCATTTATCGCCAGCATGACTAAGTCAGAGCTATTTGCGGTAATGGTTGGTGGCCTTGCTACTGTAGCCGGTTCTGTTATGGCAGGTTACGTAACAATTGGTGTAGAGCTTAAATACTTAATTGCAGCCAGCTTTATGGCGGCACCAGGTGGTTTCTTAATGGCAAAAATGATTGTGCCAGAGACCGAAACACCGAAAGAAGATTTAGCTGATTTAGACGTACAAGAAGAAAAACCGGTTAACGTAATTGATGCAGCCGCATCAGGTGCCGCAAACGGGATGCAACTAGCACTTAACGTAGGTGCGATGTTACTGGCTTTCGTAGCACTTATTGCACTTCTAAATGGGTTATTAGGCGGTATTGGTGGTTGGTTTGATCATCCAACATTAACGCTACAAGAAATTTTAGGTTACGTATTCGCTCCAGTTGCATGGTTATTAGGTGTACCGTGGAACGAAGCAGTAATCGCAGGCAGTTTTATAGGTCAGAAGGTTGTAGTTAACGAATTTGTTGCTTACCTCGACTTTATTAATTATCGCGATACGTTAAGTGCGCACACACAAGCGATTGTCACATTCGCGTTATGTGGGTTTGCTAACTTATCATCGATAGCAATTTTACTAGGTGGATTAGGCGGTATGGCGCCTAGTCGGCGAAAGGATATCGCACGCTTAGGGCTCAGAGCAGTGTTAGCAGGATCTATGGCTAACCTCATGAGTGCAGCAATTGCAGGTTTTTTCCTCTCGCTAGCTTAGAAACTTAATGAGATGAGCCGTAGTTGCAAAACAATAGGATAGAACTTTAAGGGGTTAAAGGTCTATCTGACTTGAACGATACTTCACCAAGGGCCGCAAGGCCCTTTTATCGTTTTATGTGCTAAGATTTAATTACTAAGTCCTTTTAAGTACATAAATGAACTATTTACGACTTTATTTGCTAATTCTTTTCTTTAGTTGGCCAGCACTGAGTAAGCCGACCCTAACCGTTGTGACTGAACTGTCGCCACCGAATCAAACTCTAATCAATAACCAAGTTGCCGGTGAGAGCACCGAGCTTGTGAAAGCAATTTTTGCTAAAGCTAATTTGAACGCGAATATAGAGCTTTACCCTTGGGCCCGTGCTTACAATATGGCACTGAAGAAACCGAATATCTTTATTTATAGTATGGCGAAAACTGCTGAACGCGAAAAACACTTTCATTGGATTGGTGAAGTGGCAACCTACCAAATGGGCTTTGTGAAGTTGAGCTCTCGCAGCGATATAAACATCACAGCAAACGAGCAAGCAAAACAATATAAGATAGCGGTTCAGCGTCATGATTTAGCGGCGCAGCGCTTAACAGAGCGTGGTTATACTGTGGTATATACCTCTGATATCAATAAGTCGTATCAACTATTGATGTCGGGCAAGGTTGATTTAATCATTGATGATAAGAACTATATTGCGGCTATGGCTGAGCAATTAGCGCTGGATGAAACTCGTTTCAGCTTTGCTCATGCAATCGACTTTTTAACCATGAAAGGCTATCTTGCCGCAAATATTAATACCGACCAACGTTATGTCGATGCCTTAAAGGCTGCGTTTAATGAGGTGGTTATGACACCAAGATACAATGCAGTGATGATGCTCGCGCAGCGACCTTAATTCGCCTTATATTGCTCAATATAAGTCTCTAATAACCCTTGTTTACTGAGCTTGTCATAACTTGCCTGTAATCGGCTTACAAGCTCTTCGGGTAAGGCCTTATTTAACGCTAGAAAGTTACCAACCGTGCCATTAAGTGGCAACTCAACCAACTTAACCACTTCTCTACCTTGGTGACCATACTGCATTAATTGGTATTTAAACGACAGCTCAGAACCAATAATGAGCTCTATTTTATTTTTGAAAAATAAATTAATACACTCGTAATAGTGACTCACTTTAAGAAGATTTTTATCACCTTCAAAGCCAATGCTTTCTACAAACTTTTCGTAAATACTATCTCTTACTACGCACAGGCTATGATCTTTCACTTGCGATAAGTCGATGGGATTAATGCGGTCATTTGATTGCAAGCGATAAAAAAAGTTACGAGAGGAAGCCATTGGACCAACCCACTTGAATAACTCTTCACGGTCGGGAATACGTGCTGTAGAAACCAGACCTGACAGCGGCTTTTGCTGAGCTAAGTGATATGCCCTAGACCAAGGTAAGAGCTCGAATTGGCATTCAATGTTTGCATCAACGCACATTGCTTTAACAAACTTTAGATTAATGCCTTCTAAATGCCCTTTATTTGAGAAGTTATACGGCGGAAATTGCTCGGTGTAGATGGTGACACTATCTTTTGCCAATACTACAGGTGCAAAGCTTAGGCATGCTAACAACAAATATTTTAAGATAATTAATACACTCTAATGACATAGCTGCATTAAATATAGAAATATTCACTAGCTCAGTCAATTTTTAGGCATAAAAAAAGCAAGCCGTAGCTTGCTTCTTCTTAACTTTTACTAAAAGTAAAAATTATAACGGAGTGATGTTATCCGCTTGAGGACCTTTTTGACCTTGTGAAAGAGTGAACTCTACACGTTGGCCTTCAGCTAAAGTTTTGAAACCTTCGCTTTTGATAGCGCTGAAGTGAGCGAAAACGTCTGGACCATTTTCTTGCTCGATGAAACCAAAACCTTTAGATTCGTTAAACCACTTAACTGTACCTGATACGATGTTAGACATAGTATTATTCCTGATATAAAAAATTAAACATGCCCTAGTGGGCGGGTGTAGCAAAAAATGAGATGGTACTTAAAAACTTCAGGACGGTACTACAAGTATTACTTATACAACAACGAAATAAAGATTTATTAATTACACGCTTTCTTTCTAGCTGGTGCCCACTATATAGAGTTAGTTTGATAAGTCAAACACTATCGACATTAAAATTCAAACTCTAAAGCCAAGCGAAAGCTATGATCTTTGCCTGATTGGCTAAGCTCACTAATAAAACCTGCTTCCCATTTTAACTGGCGTTTAGGGCTAAATCTGTGTAAGCCAGTAAAGCCAGGACCTACTCCAATAAAGTCCTCACCCGCGTATATTTCGATCGATGGTTGAAAAGCCGAACGATAGCGATAACGATACTGTAAGCGAAACTCACTTTCCCACTCGTTTTCAATATCAGCCCCCCATTCATACACTAAAAATGCGTTCATAGTCAGGCTTGTACGGCCAAACTCTTTTTCCCATAAAAAACCTGTCGTCGCTTCGTAAGCATCGAGTGTATGCTGTTTTTCAAGCTCAAATAATGCTCCCCAATCGGCCCATAAACGACCTTGCTCAACCAATTGCCAACGTAACTCCACCTCATATGAAGATAAACCAAAATCACCGTTATCATCGCGCTCGCCAACTAAGTAGCCCTCAAGGCTCATGGTGTCGTTAATTGCGCCGCCTAAGCCTGCACGCTGTGCAAGCACATTGCCGCTATCAGTTTGTCTGGATACCAAACGCCACTCAACTTCGCGCTCAAAAGGCAATACGTAAGGGTGATACACTTTATCAACTACCATGCCATCAGCCTGAGCAACTTGGCTAATACTTAATAAAAACAAGCAACTTAAACTAACTATTAAGAACCGCATACTGGCTCCTTGGTCTTTTTAATTTTTAAAACGTTGGCTAAAGCGATAAACCCCAACGTAGCAATGATATACACCCATAGCGCGGTTTTACTCGGCGTAGCTTCGTAGCCCACTAAGGCTTTTAATACGCGCCCAAGCTCTGAGTTTTCAATTAAAAACCCACGCCAATCTAAATAATTTGAGGTCACATCGAGTAAATCGATCTGACTTGCTAAATCAATAAATATCAATAGCTTTGCTGTTGCATTTAAGGCAAGCAACACAACCAATGGCTGCTCGCCTACGCGCTTAGCAATACTCTCAAGCAAAAAGAACAACAAAACGCCAAAGCTAATACAAATGCCCACACCTAGAGATGTACCCAATATCAATGGCTCAGCAGTATCTTTACTGTGCCAAAAACTGACTAAATAAATCATATAATGGCTTAAATACAACGTCATGGTTGCAATCAAGGCCAGCGCAGCCGCTATGCTTCGTTGCTGACAGCTAATTAATGCAGCGATAAATATGACAATACACAGTAGCATTTGAATAAACTCTAAGCCTCTGTGATCAAATAACTGACTCAGCCAAGCAGCGCCTTGCACAAACACTAAGCTTAGTAGCGTACCAATCACTGCATAAATACTCAGTTGGCGCTGACTTAAAGGCACAATTAAACTCAAAAGCACGGCTAAAATCACCACAGGCAAAAGCTGATTAATGCTCATTAATAAACTAGTTATCAGCATCATTCACCTCCGTAGCCACGACAGTTCCTCTGGCTGTATTAGGCGAAAATTCACCAAAAAAGTCATAACGCCCAGGGCTGAGTGGTCCGATATAAATGACACTTGTGCGACCTGGGTAGAGCACTTTTTCACGATTTAAGTCAAAGCTATCGAACTCTTCTGGCGTGTCATCTTGGTTTTCGATCAAAAGCCGCAGTTTTTTATTAGCAGGTACTTTTATTTCAGCGGGGTAAAACAAATGATCTTTTAAAATCAGCTTGTACTCTTTGGCATAGGCAAGCCAAGACGACATACATAGTAGCAGCATAGAAAGCGCCAAAATCCATTTATTCACTGACATCTCCTTGCATAAAAGAGACACTCACTCGCAAGCCACCAAGGTGACTGTCAGCTAAAGCAATATCAGCGTTATAAATCGAAACTATATGTTCAACAATGGCCATACCAAGCCCGGCTCCTTGTTCACCTGATGGATGTTTATCGCCACCCACACGGTAAAAACGGTTAAAAATACGCTGTTTTTGAGCTTCATCAATACCGGGGCCCGAGTCATCTATTTGCCAGATAAAACGATTGTTTTCGGTTTTCAGAGTAATACAAATCTCTCCCGCAGCTGGGGTATATTTTATGGCGTTACTCAGTAAATTGCCAAACAAAGTAACTAAGGTGAATTCGTCACCGGCGATGATAAAATCATCGCCATCAATGCTAATTGTGTGCTCTTTTTCGTCAATACGATCATAAAGTTGTGAGGCAACCTGCTGGCTAATTTCTAACACCGACACGGGGCTAAATTGCGCTTGCCATTGCTCTGGATAGGTACGCCCCAAAATCAGCATTTGTTCAACGATATTGCTCAGTTTATCAACGCCTTTTTCCATCGCATCAAGCTCAACACTCTCAACACCTTGAGCTACTAAATTATGCACATTGATTTTTAAACTACTGAGCGGGGTACGCAGTTCATGGGCCGCATCTGAGGCAAAAAAGCGCTCTCGTAAATAAGCACTTTCAACTCGTTTGAATAGATCGTTTAAGCGGCTAATTACGGGTTTTATTTCTTGCTCTGGGGTTTGCCAAGGAATAGCTGTAAAGTCATTTGCTTGACGATGTTTGAGTTGATTTGATAACCGAGTTAGTGGCGCAAGCCCTTGTTTTACAAACACACTAATAAGGAGAGCAAGGATAGGCACACTCCATAACAGCGGCGTCATGGCCGATAAAATTACGGTTTCGGTTAGTGCCACACGTTTACTCAAAGGCTCTGCAATAAGCACTCGCTTATTGCCTTCGCTTAAGCGATACACTTTGACTCGTTGCCCAGCCAAGTTCTCAACACTAAACCCGGTTTGCCACTGACTTTGATTACTAAGATTTTGCTGCAATGATTTTGAGCTTGAGGCCAAGCTGTCATCAACCCAAACTTGAAACAATAACTGCGGTAAATCACTGGTATAAGCTGGGGTTTCTTTACTGAGTGGCTGCTCGATTAACACATGTGCCAGCGTTACCAGCTCGTTATCGAGCAGTGCTTCAGCCTGATTCATACTTTCACGGTAACCTTTAGTAAATGCCAAAAAGCAGGTTAAGATCACCATAGACAATATAAGTAGAGTCAGCCTTTTACGAATTGACACTAGCGTTTACCTACCACATAACCAATGCCGCGCAAGGTTTTAATAAACTTTTTTGGGAATTTTTTACGCAAGTGATGAATGTGTACTTCGATGGTATTAGACCCCACCTCTTCGCCCCATTCGTACAGTTTACTTTCTAACTGCTGTTTTGATTGCACGCGACCTTGGTTTTCTAGCAAGGCTTTAAGGAGCATAAACTCTTTGCGCGGCAAGTTTACTGGCTCACCTTGAAATCTTACGGTAAAAGCGGCGGTGTCCATTTCAACATCACCAACTTTTAAAGTGCTGGTTTGTGCTTGGGTCACACGCCTGCTGGCAACCCGAAGACGGGCAAACAGCTCAGCGGGATCAAAGGGCTTTGCTAGGTAGTCATCAGCACCTAAATCAAGCCCCATGACTTTATCATCAATACTGCCCCGAGCAGTTAAAATCACCACGGGCAGGTTTTTACGATGCTTTTTGATGTGTTTTAAAATGTCGATACCATCACCGTCTGGTAGTCCTAAATCAAGGACTACCAGCTCAATTTCATCATTTTGCAGCCATTGCATCGCTGACTTAACGGTCGAACTATGTTCAACACTGTATCCTTGTTGACGTAAAGAACGACACAGCCCTTCTGCCACTAAATGGTCGTCTTCAACGAGCAATAAATGCATAGCTTATCTCTTTATTTTTTTCTCTACCTTAGCCAATAGTTTAGTAATTTCTTGTTGGCGGTAAAGATCTGCTTTGGGTCTTTCAGGGCGCGCTGGCGCTTGCTGTGCAACCAATAAAAACTCTCTAGCTGATTTATACTTGCGCTCGTCATATAGGAATGACGCATATAAATAGTTGCTATCGATACCACGCGGGTTTAGCTCAAGCGCTTGCTTAAACAGTTTTTTCGCTTCATCGTCATCACCAAAACCAATAGGCCAACCTGGTACTTTACCGTATAAGGTTGCAAGGCTTGTGTATGCCGAGCCATCAAGCGCTTTTGGATCTAGGCTTAGCGCTTTTTCAAATTGTGCTTTCGCATCTTTTGCAAGACCTAGCGCGCCTAAGCCCCCTTTTGCACCTGCATAGCTCGATAACACAATACCGTACCAAATATGGCTGGCTGCTTGCTGGTCGTTGGCTTTGCTAAACTCTGCGGTTTCGCTCGCTAACTTTTCGAATGCATCTAACTGCGCATCGTCAACTAATTCGTAATTAACCACTGCCCACTGCTTTTGCACCGAACTTAAATCGCTATTAAAGTCGGCTTTTGCAGGCGCAGCCATGATAACACCTAACATCATTAGGGCTTTTAAATTTAGTTTAGTCATAATCATTCACCTTGATCAATTTAGTTGGCAAAAAAACTTTTAATTTTAGGAAGTTGTTTTGCTATTGCGTTATCAACGAGTGATGGAAATGCGCCGTTAATACGGGCAAATAATGTTTCTGGAAAACCAATAAAACGACGACGTTTTTTTGATTTAATTAAATCTATTAATGCATCAGCCACTTTTTCTGGCGGATCCATGGTGTTACCCAGCTCTTTGTTCATCGCGCGTACTTGCGGCGAATTAATCGCGGTATCGGTGGCACGAGGCGCTAAATACAATACTTTCACATCGCTGTGGCTGAGCTCTCTGGCAAGGGCTTCGGTCATCCCTCTTAGGCCAAACTTGCTTGCGCAGTACAAGGTTTGATACGGATAACCAATGCTGCCAAACGATGAACCAATATTGACAATCGTGCCTTTATTGCGGGTCACTTGTGGTAAAAACAGCTGACACAATTTAATAGGCACATGTAGGTTAATATTTAACAGATGATCAATTTGCTGTTCGCTAATTTCACTAAACCCCTGCATTACATTAACGCCTGCGTTATTGATTAGTAACGTTGCCCCGCCAATTTGCTGAGCAAACTTAGCTAGGTCATCGCGAGATTCACTGTTACTAAGGTCGGCCTGAAAATACTCAGCATCATTGCCACATTCCAATTGCAGTGCAGCAAGTTGCTTCACATTTCGACCAACGAGTAATAAACGCCAACCTTCTTTTGCAAGGCGAAGGGCAATAGCACGGCCAATGCCCCCTGTTGCACCGGTTAGCACACAAACTGGGCTACTCATGCGCTTTGCTCCAAGTCAGCCTCGCTAAAGAAAGGTTCTGAATCGAGGTCACGGAAAATATTGCCGTACAATTTATAAAAACATTTTGCGGCGTGAATGATGGCTTGCTGGTCGTCCTCGTTATCAATTTTGTTCATGAGGTTTTCGAAAAACTTCACATGCTCAATATCCAGTGCACCGTGCGAAGTAAGGTAGGTAAACGCCTTTTTAGGTAAACCTACGACCTCACGGATTTGCCCTGCTGCATTATCGGCTAATGCAATCGAGGTACCTTCGAGCACATGAACCATGCCAAAGAATGCCAATGGGTTACCGCGATTAATTGCATCGTAGGCGTACGACACCATTAACTCGGTCGAAAACTGTGGACGAGAATGACGCACTTGCTCTTTATCAAAACCACAGGCTGCAATATCGTTTAGCACCCATTCTTGGTGGCCTAACTCTTCTTCGATGTATTCTGCAACAGCTTCGCGCAGCCACTCTTGTTTATCGCTCAGCTTTGCACCAACTGCCATCAGCAGTGGTACTGTGTGCTTAACATGGTGATAAGCTTGCGTTAAGAACGATGCATATTCACTTAGGCTTACTTCACCTTTAAAAACGCGTCCAATAATCGGCGCAGCTAATAGGTAGTCACGTTCTTTCTGTGTTTCGGCTTGTAATGTATTGAAAAATTGACTCATGCTGGTCGCCTCTTGGTAAAGTGCTGAAATTTCTTTAGCAAAAAATTGATTAATAACATCGCGTTTAGGGCGATTATTGCTGGTTAATAAACCTTGCGTGTGGCTCATAGGCTCTGTCATTCGATGCCACTTTCTGATCTGTGCGTATTCGGGTAGTTGCGCGTTTTGTGCCGTAATATGGGCGGCAAGTTCAGCGTCATTCATCGCTTGGTTTGCATAGATAAGCGCGGCTAGAAATGCCTGACCTTCGCCAATCACCACCGCTTGTTGTACTTGGCTGTGGCTAAGCAATAACGACTCTGGCCACTCGGCACTGATATTGCGCCCAAAGCTGGTGATAAGTTGGTTTTTCAAACGGCCCTGAATAACCAAGCGACCTGCTTGCTCAGTAACGAGATCACCGGTTGCATACCAATCGTCAGCATCTTGTGCTGCTTGACCTAAATACCCCAAAAATAATGAGCCTTTGATATAAAGCTGGCCATTTTCAATTTTGTATTGAATGTGCTTAAGTACTCGCCCTGCGGTGTCAATGTCATCATCATCGCGAGTGTTTAAACTCACCACCGATGAAGATTCAGATAAACCATAACCTTGATAAACCGGCAAACCGAGCTCACGAGCTTGCTTAATAAGCGCTTGGCTTACAACTGCGCCACCTACTGCAATAAACTTTAAGCTTTTAGGTGCTTGCCAACCTTGCTTTGCAAAAGCCACTAAACAAGTCAGTAGCTCAGGCACTAAAATAAGGGTGTTTGGCTCTGTACGTTCAATTGCGGCTATTAATTTATGTGGTTCAAGTAGCTGTGCACCTGAAAAACCAAGTTCAGCTAAAGGCACTAAGTTAACCGTGCCACCCGCTAATAGCGGCGCATACACACCGGCTAAATTCTCAAGCAAAACAGGTAGCGGCAGTAAACATAAATGGTTTGGTTTTTCTAAACCAATGCTTTGATAAAGTGATGTTGCCACCTGCAATTGGCTTTCAAGCGATAAACACACGCCTTTTGGTGTGCCCGTTGAGCCAGACGTAAAGGTAATCTTTTGCGTGTTTGCAAAATATGGCACAGGCTGTGTATTACTCAATTGATAAACATATAAAGGGTAATGCTTACATACATCTACTAACGCCACTAATTTAGCATGCTCGCCTTCGAAAGCACGGTCACAAACAAATAAACCTGCCCCACTGTTTTGTAAACCAAACGCAATTTGCTGAGCAGTAAAAAACGTTGGTAGCGGAATAGCCACTCTTTTAAGCTCGCTAAGCGCAGCTTCTAATACACACCAAGCAGGTGTGTTATCTAATTGATAAGCCACACCTTGGGCATCAAATTCTGCCAAGGTAGGTAGCAAGCGAGTCACTTGTTCAGTAAATTCTTGTTTAGTTAGTGAGCGCACACCATCGCTTTTGTGGCAAACCATTAAGGTATCGCTATCTTTATGTGGTAACTGTGTTAACCAACTCATAACGCCTCCAAAAATACAGCAAGCTCAAGCGATGACTGTAAACACTGCTGTTTGATATTGAATAAAACGGGGGTATTTAATACACGCTGATGAGCTTCGTTTAGGTCAACCACACAAATGGTTGGTTGATTATCGTAATAGCTCCCCCAGCTTGCTGGATCTTGTAGTGCTTGTGCATTGGCAACACCGATTTCTTTGCAATTTACACCCAGCATTTTTAATAGCGCTCTCACTTTACGGGTTGCACAAAACACTAAATATTTTGCCCCTGCTTGATAGAGTGCTTCGTTCATTAAAACAAAATGTGCCAAGGTGGCTTTTCGATGCGTTGAGCATAAATTACCTAGCTCAAAAATGTGCTCACGCTTGGCACCGACAAAGTGCTCAATAGACGCAGGGAGGTATTGTTCAATAAACAAAGGTTGTGATGCAGAGCGAAGACCTAACGTACATACTTCATCATCAACATTAAGCTCACACAGTAGCGGCATGAACTGCGAAATTTTCGCATCATAAGCTGCAGCAAAACCTTGCTTGATATTACTCTCGAGACGGTCACGGAATTGACCTCCTTCACGAGTGCAAACAAAGGCAGGCTCTTGAACTTGAGTTTGATGTGATTGTTGAACTGAAAGCATAATTGTTCGCTCCACTTAGGTTATGTGTAAAATTTATCGAGCGAAACTTAAATAAAACTTAAGAAAAATTAATTTTTACAAATATTTTTCAACCTCATGATATTTAATGTTTTTATTTTTATTATAAACAAAAATGCCAGTCTGTTAGACTGGCATTTTAATGCTTAAATTAACGTTAAACTTAGATTACTTAACGATAGTCATCTCTTTAAGTAGGTTTTGAGCATTATCAACTTTATCCATCACCCACAACATGTATCGTGAATCAACGTGAATTGAGCGATTTAAGTTTTCATCATAATCCCAATCACCAATAATGCTTTCGTACACACCATCAAATAACAAACCAACGAGCTCAGCATTACCGTTTAATGTTGGAGAGCCTGAGTTACCACCGGTGGTATCTACGTTCGATAAGAAGTTAACCGGAACAGTATTCATACCGCCTGTGTAATCGCCATAAAGCTTTTGCTTAATTAACTGATTTTGCTTTTCTGGTGAGTTGAATGGTTCAACACCAGTATTTTTAGCAAGCAGGCCTTCTAACGATGTAAAGGGGGTTGCCACTAAGCCATCTTGCGGTGAATAGCCGCCTACCGTACCGTAAGTTACACGTAAGGTGCTATTAGCATCTGCATAAACAGGTTTATTAAGTGCCTTGTTATAAGCGATGATTGCTTCCATTAATGCAGGGCGAGCAGCTTGCTGTTTACCAGCCAGTTCTTTTTTCGCATCTTCAATATCTTTTGTGACTGCAAAGATTGCATGAGCATACTGAATGAATGGATCGCTACTTTGCTTTAACTGTGCAAGGTCAAGTTCTGTCATCCATAAACGTTTGCTTTCATCTGCAAGAACCGATTTAGCATACATATCATCAAGTAACGCTTGTTGTTTTTGCTTATCAAAACCGTTTGTTAGGCCAAGTGCTTTATCAACCTCTGCAACTCGCTCGTCTTTAGGTAGTGCAGCATATTGCTCAATAAAGTACAGTAAAATAGCTTTATCAACGGCTTCATCATAACGACGGCTCATGCTTTTTAAACGAGACTCGATACGTGGCATATCACGCTCTTGATAACCGCTTTCGCGCTCAGCATCTGGCTTTTGTTTTTCGTAAGCTAAACGGTATAAACGTCGAGCAGTTGAGATCATTTGTGAGCGGTGTACGTAACCTAACATGCGGTCGCGCTGGTTATGCTCTTGTGACTGTGCAACTAGCGCAGATAAATCAGCAAGTACGTGTCCGTATTTAGCTTTGCGCTTACTATCTTCATTGATCCACCCAGTGAGATCTTTTTCGAATTGTTGCTTACGGCTATACATTGACCCTTTATTGAAGCTCTCAATCATTGAGCCATAGTTTTTAATGTAGTTGTTATAACCCGCAATCGTGCTTTCATAAGCGATACGTGCCTCTGAGCCTTCAGGCGCATTTTCTTCAATTAACGAGACATATTTAGAGTTATATTTACGCGCTAATGGGTAAGCTGTGTTAAACACGTAATCAACTTCAGGCGAAATACGGTAACGGTTTGTGCTGCCCGGATAACCGGTAACCATCACAAAATCGCCTTCTTGAACGCCTTTAGCGCTTACTTTTAAAAACGCATCACTTTGGTACGGCACGTTATCTTCTGAATATTCAGCTGGCTTACCATCTTTGCCAACATAGGCGCGATAGAACGAGAAATCACCCGTGTGGCGCGGCCACATCCAGTTGTCGATATCTCCGCCGTATTTACCTACGCCCATAGCAGGTGCATACGCTAAACGTACATCTTTAATTTCTAGCGATTTAATAAGGTAATACTCAAGACCACCGTGGAAAGTATACACATTACAGCGGTAGCTCTTGTCTTGCTCACACTCACTAACAAGTGATTTTTCATTTGCTTGAATTGCATCAAAACGTGCTTTACCGGTTAGCTGTTCAGTCCCTTTATTTACTTTATCTGTAACGTCGGTTACTTGCTCTGTTACAAAAACACGAGAACCCGGCGCAGCTGGGACTTCTTCGCCTGTTGTTTTAGCTAAAAAGCCATTTTCTAAAATATTGTTTTCGGTGGTCGAGTTATATTGAATCGAACCATAGGCACAGTGATGATTTGTGACAACTAAGCCTTTTGGTGAAACAAACGAAGCTGTACAGCCACCAAGGCTAATTACCGCGTTCATCGGAAACTCTGTTAATTTTGAAATTGACTCTACATCAATGCTCAAGCCTTTCGCTTTTAACACTGATTCAAGCTCTGGTAGCTGGTGAGGTTGCCACATGCCTTCGTCGGCAACAGCAACATTTGCTACAGCGAGACCCACTGCAGCAGCAATAAATTTAAAACGCATAGTCGTCCTTTATATTATTATGTTTATCATTTTTAGCGCTCGTATCATTATCACTGTGAAAATGAATAGCAATATTTTGCGACCGCTAATGTCAAAATTTGTAAACCATTTTAGGTTCATGAACCTAATATTTAGACTCATAAACCACGGCATTGTGGCCATGTAAGCTTTCTTGGTGTTCAACCTTAAACTGGTAATCAGCAATACCCGGCATGGTTTCGAAACACTGCTTCAATCGCCTTGCTGCATCTTCGCAAAACAGTAAGTTTTTTGCGTTAAGGGCGGCAAATGCTTGTTCATCTTCACGCTTCACGGCGGTTTGCACTGGCGTACCAATGGCTTGCTCACATACTGTGATAAAGCCGCTAATATCAGGTAGCTTTTCACTACTAAAAGTGACATTGACATACGCATAAGAGCGCTGGCTATGGGGAGTTGCAATTGAGCCCTGTTCACTTGCAAGCCAATTGAGTAAAGAGGCTTTATCTATATGCTCATCACTAAATTGCTTATCGACTGCCTCGCTCAAAAGCTGCCTAGATAATGCCGCTGAACATGGGCAGGTGCTGCTGTAGGCAATATCGGCTTTTAAGTTAATGGTGAGCGATTGCTGCTTAGTAATCGTTAAAACGACAGGGTAAGCATTGTATCCGGCATTGTCGCTAAGCAGCGCTGGTTTTAGCTGTGGTAAATCAAATTGCAGCACCAATTTTGCGCCTTTACTTAAGCCTTTTTGTGATGCTAAAACGGCCTCCATAAACTCACTAACACGTTGACTCGTTAAGCTTTGTTTAGCCAACTGCTGATTAAGTAATAAATAAAGACGCGACATATGAATGCCTTTTGCATCGCTATCAAGGCTAACGAACACATCAGCTTTGGTATTCAGGTGCACATCAACATGAGTTTGTGCAAGCTTCAAAGGCAATGCTATTTTTTCCATGCCGACCCATTTTAAAGGTGACTGAAAATCTACATTAGAGTGCGAGGTAATATCGGGTAATTGCATATCGACTTCTTTTAACGATTGAATGTTAAGGCCTTAGCGGCCTGTTTGTGCGGGGTCACTTGTTGCCCATCAAAGACACACTCACCATTTACAAAGGTATGTGTTATTCGGTGTGAAAAGGTGGTGCCATTGAAAGGAGTCCATTGGCATAAGTAATGTGTGTTTGTATGCTCAACGTGCTTTTCTGCGTTTGGGTCAACCAGGACTAAATCAGCAAAATAACCTTCTCTGATAAACCCCCGCTCTTCGATAGCAAATCGCTTTGCCACGTTATGCGCTGTTTTTTCAACGACTTGCTCAAGGCTCAACGCACCACGTTTTACCTGCTCAAGTAACGACAGTAATGCATGCTCGACTAATGGGAGCCCAGCAGGGGCAGCGCTGTATTGTTGCTGTTTTTCTTGCCAAGTATGAGGGGCATGATCGGTAGCAATGATATCAATGCGACCATCGCGTACTGCTGCGAGTAGCGCTTGGCGGTCTTGCTCTGATTTTATGGCAGGGTTACATTTAATTTGATTGCCATAGTTTGCGTAATTATCTTGGTTAAACCACAAATGATGCACGCAAGCTTCGGCAGTTATGTGCTTTTGCTCTATGGGTGCGTTACTAAATAGCTCTAGTTCTTTTGCTGTTGTAAGATGTAAAACATGTAACTGTGAGCCATAGCGTTTTGCCAGCGATACGGCATACGATGATGATGCATAACACGCTAACTCATCGCGAATAAATGGGTGATGTTCGATACGTAACTCACCATAGCGCTTTGCTAAACGGCGCTGATTTTGCTGAATAACTTCGCCTTGCTCACAATGGGTGGCAATGAGTACTGGGCTTTCCCGAAAAATGGCCTCTAGAGCATGAGGGTGCTCAACCAGTAAATCGCCTGTTGATGCCCCCATAAACACTTTAACACCACATACCTTTTTGGTATCAAGGGCTTTAATTTCATCGAGGTTGTCTGGGGTTGCGCCAAAGTAAAACGCATAATTCGCAGCGCTCGTTTGCGCCGCTATCGCGTATTTATCTGCAAGTGCTTTTGCCGTGGTAGTCGATGGTGAAACATTGGGCATTTCCATAAAACTTGTAATGCCACCAGCCACTGCGGCGGCGGATTCACTGGCGATCGTACCTTTGTGGGTTAAACCTGGCTCTCTAAAATGTACTTGATCGTCGATCATGCCTGGTAATAGCAACAGGCCGCTTGCATCAATTACCTCATCATTGGCCTTGGCACTGATATCTGAGGCAATTTCAGCGATTCGATTACCAACAATTCGTACATCATTTAATGCGCGCTGCCCTTCATTAACAACGCTAGCGTGTTTGATTATGATAGCCATATGACTCCTTGCTTATTAAGCAACATTTGCAACTTATCGTAAAAAAATGCACTCCATGGCAAGATTGATTGCGAATTAAAATGATACAATATAACATACCATAAAGTTTTTATTTGGACACTGTTATAATTCAAAGAGATTAGTTGGATCAGGCTATTTAAGCTGCAAAGTAATAAGTGGCTTTCCGATCTTAGAGAATTTTAACGACTTATCGCAGCCAATAATCACCTTATCGCAACGTATGAGGTCAATTGTAATAAGACACAGTATGCTGGGCTCATTGATCACATGGTGATACCTGCCTCATACAAGTGCTTTTTTGTAGCATCTTTTTGTAATTCGTTTTAACCGCTATGCAAATCGAGAGCTTATAAAACGTATGTGCAAGGTTATATCGACACAATTTAATTTTAAAAATGACAAGAGAAAAACTATGAAACACCTAATCGCAACCGCGATCAGTTCTGCGCTGTTACTCACAGCCTGTTCAGAACCTCAAACAACAACATCAACGCCTAAATCAGAGCAATCAGCACCTGTTGCTGCAAAAGAGCAAGCTAACCCACTGTTTGTGAAAAGCGTATTACAATACGAAACGCCTGATTTCAGTGCGATTAAAGATGAACATTTCATGCCGGCATTTAATAAAGGCATGTCTGAGCAAATGGCTGAAGTGCAAGCTATTATCAACAATCCAGCAAAGCCTGATTTTGCCAATACGATTGTTGCGCTTGAGAAAAGTGGTGAGCTATTAACACGCACACGCAGTATTTTTTATAACTTAGCGGGTACGGATTCAAACCCGGCACGTCGTGAATTACAAAAAGAGTTAGCGCCAAAACTAGCGGCTCATAGCGACAACATTTTCTTAAATAAAGCACTCTTTGAGAAAGTAGCTGCTATTCACAGCGAAGCTGACAGCCTTGCCTTAACTGCTGAAGAAAAGCGTTTATTAGACGTTTACTACAAACGTTTTGTGCGTGCTGGTGCAAAATTAAGTGCAGAGCAAAAACAACAAATTCGTGATATCAATACGAAGCACTCAAGCTTAACAACTCAGTTCTCACAAAACTTATTAGCGCTGACTAAAACAAATGTTGTTTTAGTGGATGACAAAGCAGAGCTTGAGGGCTTACCAGCAGGTCAAATTGAGCAGCTTGCCAATGCCGCAGCAGAGGCTGGCCATCCAGGCAAATACCTAATTAAGATCACAAACACCACGCGTCAGCCTATTCTGGCAACACTGAAAAACCGTGATTTACGTGAAAAAGTATGGCGTGCATCGGCTGAGCGTGCATTATCGGGCGAAAATAGTAACCGTGATATCGTGGCAGAACTTGCTCAATTACGTGCTCAAAAAGCGAAACTATTAGGTTACGACAGCTGGGCTGATTTTGGTTTAGAGTCACAAATGGCGAAAAAACCACAAGCTGTATTTGATATGTTTGCGAGTATGATCCCTGCATTAATGCAGAACGTCAACGCAGAAGCGGCGGCTATTCAAGCTAAGATTGATGAGTCAGGTGAGCAATTCAAATTACAGCCATGGGATTGGTTATTCTACGCAGAGCAGGTACGTAAAGATAAATACAACCTTGACGAAAATGCAGTGAAAGAATACTTCGAATTTAACCGTGTTCTTGAAGATGGCGTATTCTTCACCATGAACCGTTTATACGGCATCACCTTTAAACCACGTAACGATATTCCGGTTTACCACCCTGATGTAAAAGCCTATGAGTTATTTGATGAAAATGGAAAGAGCTTAGCCATTTTCTTTGCTGACTACTTCGCTCGTGAAGGCAAACGTGGCGGTGCATGGATGAGCTCATTCGTTAAACAATCTGGCCTTAAAGAACAAAAGCCGGTTGTAGTAAACGTTATGAACATTCAAAAAGGCGCGAATGGCGAACCTACGCTTATCAGTTATGATGAAGCAACAACAATTTTCCACGAGCTGGGTCATGGCTTACACGGCATGTTCTCAAACGTGAAGTACCCGACTCTATCTGGCACCTCAGTATCACGCGACTTCGTTGAGTTCCCATCAACATTTGAGGAAGATTGGGCCATGTACCCTGAAGTTATCGCTAACTATGCAAAACACCATAAAACTGGCGAGCCGATTCCTGATGAGCTACTGAAAAAAGTAATTCAATCACGTAGCTTCAACCAAGGTTTTGATACCCTAGAGTACGTTGCAGCTGCATTACTTGATATGGAATGGCATTCACTTTCTGCTGATGCACCATTACAAGACATTGAAAAGTTTGAGCAACAAGCGCTTGCAAAACATGGTGTTGATGTACCGTTTGTACCACCACGTTATAAGTCAGCCTTCTTCTCACACTCAATGGGCGGCGGTTACTCAGCGGGTTACTACGCTTATATGTGGAGTGAAATCTTAGCGGCAGATGCCTTTGCATATGTTCAAGAGCAAGGTGGTTTAACTCGCGAAATGGGTGAAAAATACCGTAAAGAAATTTTAGAAGTGGGTAACTCTCGTGACCTTATGGAATCGTTCAAAGCATTCCGTGGTCAAGAGCCAGACACGTCAGCGTTATTAAAACGCCGCGGCCTAAAAGCAACGGTTCAATAGTTTACCTTGAGCTTTAAGCTGTAAGTCAGAAATGTGGGGTTATCGAGTATTGATGACCCCACAGCATTCAACCTGTTGACTCTTCACGTAGGTTGGGTAGAGCGCAGCGAAACCCAACGTTAAGAAGCTGTCAGCCGTCAGCTATCAGTTCAGACGCGCGAAACAAGTTTCACGCCTACAAAAAGGCGCTAGGTACTAGGCGCTAGGACGCGATGTAAAATCGCTGCTACCTCGCATCTCGTATCTCGCATCTCGAAACTTTCCCCTTTCCCCTTGCTAACTTTACTCTCGCTAACTTAAAACAAAAAAGCCCTTACAGCGAACTGTAAGGGCTTTGTTATCACTATTTAAAAGTCTTATTTACGTTTACGGCGACGGCCGATAAGCGCTAGTGGTGCAAGTAGTAGTGTTAAGAAACCAAAGCTACCGTTGCTAGATTTAGTTACTTTCTTCTCTTCTACTGGCTCAGCTTCGTTAGTTACGGCAACAGTGAACTGCTCTGATACAGAGTCTGTACCATCGCTTACTGTTACTTCAAATACTAACTCGTCATCGCTTGAGATAGCACCTGGCGTGAAGCCTAGAGTTGCAGTGTCAGCACCTGTAAGTGTTGCTGTTGTGCCGCTTAGTTGCGTCCAGGTGTAGCTTAGCGTGTCATCACTGTTACGGTCTGACGCTGTTGCCGTTAATGTGCCTGAAGCAGACTCAGAAACAGACTCATCACCCGATACAGAAAGTAATGGTAGTGCGTTATCACATGCTAATGCATCACCAGCAATCACGTTTGAGAAGATTGGTGACGTTACATTGCTAACAGTTACGTTATCAATCCACCAGCCGAACTCACGTACTGCGCTGTCTGATGACATACGGAAACGTAATTTTGCACGGTTACCGTTTAGTTCAGTACCGAAACGAATTGTTTCGTAGTTACCATAAACACCGTTACCATCAACATTGTTACCTGTGAAGGTATCGCGATCTTGTAGTGCTTGTGCATCGTTTTCGATTAGTGGGCCATCGTAACCAACATCAAATGTACCGCCCATTTCAGTAACATCTACCCAGTTACCACCGTTTACGCTGATCTCTACAACACCACCATCCCATTCGTTTTCGATTAGGTAGAAGTGCCAGAATGAAACTTCAAAATCACCAGCAAAACCGATATCAAACTCTCTTGATTCAACCGCAACATCTGACTGGAAGTCATTGTTGTTTAGGTACATGGTTTGCTCGCCAAGACCGAAGCCAAAGCTGTTGAAGAAGTTAACATTACCGCCGGTTGCCATGCTTTGTGTGCCAACTGCTAAGTCATCACCTGTCATTACGTTTTCTTTCCAGTCACGTAATGAAGCGCCTGCTACTTCCATATCGTCAGCAGTTTGTGAGCTAACTGGTGCTTTATCTTCAAAGTCCATGTTCACAAGGTAAGATACTGTATCGCTTGCTGCTTCAACAATCTCGTCATCAGCAGAAAGCTCTGGGAATGACACTTCGATTTCAAGTGTATCAGCAGTGCCTGCATCATTTAGTGTAAACGTGATAGGTGCGCTTGTTTGTGAAGCGTAAGGAGTTGTATCGTCAAAAGTGATTAAACCATCATTTTCGAACGTTACATCGTGACCACTAACAACCGTTAACTGTGCTTGAGTACCAGTTAGTACTTCACTACCTGTGTTCATGATGCTAACAGTTAATGTGCCTGTTTCACCTTTGTCTAGCACGTTATCGTTTGAACAATAACCTAGCTCTGCACCGTTGTAGTTTGGATCCATTGCCACATCTTTGAATGTGAAGCTAGCAAGTTTCATTTTGTCAGATTCAACAACACCTGTTAAATCTTCGCTGAAACGCTCTGGTGCTTTAGCACCTAAGCCCATACCACGCTTAGCAAATGCACCTAAGATTAGTTTGTAATCTTCTGGGTCAACTGCGTACGCTGCAGCTAAGATAGCATCACGTGCTTCTGTGTATAGCGGAGCAACTGGAGTTAGCTTGTAACCAGCAACTAAGTAGTTAGCCATACGGTTTTGAGCTTCTTCAAAGCCGTGCTCGTTGATAAGTGCTACATAGCTTTCCCAAAGCATAGTTGCCCAAATTTCACCTGCTGCGTGTGGTGAACCAACATTAGTTGGAGCAATACCTACATCAGCACCTTCATTTTCAGTAATGTGGCGGAAAGATAGTGGGTTTACTTCCATATTTGTTGAATATGGAACACGACGAATACCATAGTAGAAATCTTCTACGAATGTACCGCTACCGTAAGCTTTTTGGAACTTGTCGTTACCTGGGATGTTAATGTCATCAGCTTTAGCAATGAACATCAGTGAGTGGAAATCACCCCAACCTTCGCCCATCGCACGGCCTTGGAAGTTGATAAGACCTGATGAGTTACCCACTAAACGGTTACTGATATAGTGACCCCATTCGTGAGCAATAATACCGTTATCTAACGTACCGTCTTTTAACGTTGCTTTATTGAACATATTAACAGTAACAGTGTCGCCTGCAGCGATACCGTCGTAAAGTGCGTGACCGTCAGCATAGTTCAGACCCATGTTAGGAATGATAACGGCATCATCTTCACCGCCCATTGGCGCTGGTTCATCTGTATCTGGGTTGTTGTTTACAACGATTGCACCAATGGCACCCGCTTCTTGGGCGTGTAGTACTTTTGCTGTGAAGTTACAAGAACCACGATCGACTAGCGCAATTTTACCAGCCAGTTCAGCTGCATTTGTTGCAGGTTCACAACCGTCTGTTACGCTACCAGAATCTACATCATTGCTATCAACTAAACGAACAACTTCGCCTGCGATATCAGCAAATTGCATTTGACCAAAGCCAGATACTTTAGAAGACTCAAGTAGACCAATTGTTTCATCTGATGTTACAACCACACCGAAATCTACACCCACTTTCGCATCTTTCGAGTTGTATAAATACATTTGCATGCGTGGGCTTGCACCGTCAGCAGGTGTTGCCATATTCGCGTTATTTAAACCGCTATTATCTTGCGCTTGTGCTTCGATTGGGTCGCCTTCTACACCACCACGGCCGTAGTTAGATACCTGCGCAACATTTGATGTTTCGTCAAAACCATGGTCATAGAAGAAATCGTGTAAGAAGTTGTTCATGTAGAACAAGTTAACAATTGCCGCTTTACGGTTGTCGTAGCTGTTTGCTACTTGATCAACTTGGTAAGGGTAATCGAATGTGTAATCTGATGTAGTTTCAGCAGTGAAGTCACCTTCTGTGTAACCTTGAGGTGCAATTACATCAGCATAAGCAAATACGTTGTTACCTGATGTTGTTGTAGCGTCATCAGCAAGCCACGGATCCATCGTGCTTAGTTTTTTGTAGTAAGACAGGCTTACAAGTGGTGCATCTAGGATTTCAGTTTCATCAATTTGATCTGGGCCATCAGCTGGGATCACGTCACCGTGTGGACCTTCCCACGGGTAACCATCTTCGTCAGCCCATACACGGTAGTTAAAGTCTGCCGCGTGTGCTTTTAAGTCTTTCTTGAAATAAACTTTGCTGTTTTGCGCGCCAATAACGTAGCTGAAGTAATCGCTTTCTAGGCTGTTTTTGTCAGCAACTTCTACTTCAACATAGTATGCAGACTGCAGCTCACCCGCTACTTCAAAGAATACTTTCTTAGCACGTGGCTGGCCTAATACAACTTTGTCACCACTTTGGTTAGACACAGTGTACTTAACATAGTCACCTTGCTCAGTTGATTTAGTTAAAGACACATTGATATCAGCAAGTTCTTTAATTGCACGTTTAATGCTTTGCTCAGCACCAACAAACTCAGCAAGTGGCGCGAACGACTGCGTTGCATTTGAACTTGTGTTAGCGAAATAACCAGAACCTGCAACTAGGTTATATTCTTTATCCATGATCAGGTTGTATTCACGGTTGAATACTTCAATGTCATGAACTTTTTGCTTGTATTTAGCTGTGATTGAGCCAAGCTTCTGCTCAGATAAATCTGCTAATACTGCGCTTGATA
Organism: Pseudoalteromonas sp. P80D2; assembly: GCF_036680945.1. Classification (NCBI taxonomy): domain Bacteria; kingdom Pseudomonadati; phylum Pseudomonadota; class Gammaproteobacteria; order Alteromonadales; family Pseudoalteromonadaceae; genus Pseudoalteromonas; species Pseudoalteromonas sp. P80D2. Next base: position 118,358 of record NZ_JAZDAR010000029.1, on the reverse strand, counting down.
CACCTTTTTTAGCTGTGCTAACACCTGTTAAGGCATTTAAATAAAAATCTGCAGCGTAAGCATTACGTTGCTCAGGAAGCACCATTGCCATATCAGGCTTAGCTTGACCTACTGCATTCCATAAGAACGTAGCTTTACCTAATTGCGCATCGAAAATAGATTTGTGACCCGATACAGTGCGACGCTCAGCTAATGCACGTTGCTGAGATACTTGAGGATTAAATTGTACTTGAGAGCTAACGCTTGAAGCATTATAAAAGCGAGTTTGTTCACTTGCCTGTACTTGAGTTGATGCCAAGATAGCCGTTACCATAGTAGCAACTGCTGTTACTTTGAATTGAGACATTCCTTACGTTCCCTATTGTTATATTTTTATTTTCGGTTAACAATCATAACCAAGCCCAATGTACCCAATACAGCAATTAAAAAACAGAATTAATTGTAAACAAAAGTAACAGACAAACAGGATTGAAATGAAACAAACAATTAATATACAGGCACTTATAATAACACTAGCACTAGTATCAGGCTGTCAAAAAAATGAAATAAGCGAGCAAAATACAACACAGCAGCCAACAACCAGTTCACAAAAAGAACAACTTTCAGTTAAGGATGTTAAAAAAGCAGTCGAAATTAATAAGCAAAAATCGACAAATGCTTTTAGTAATAATGGCGAAAAAATTACCTTTGATGCACCGACTTTAACCAAGGGCACAGAAGTCTTTAATCACGCAATGCAAGAGCGTGGCATCGCAACGGGTGCAATTTACTTAACGCTAAAAGAAAACAGCTTACCAGTAGCGCTTAGCAGCCAATATACGCTGAAAAAAATGACCAACAAAAGCTATCGCTACCTTGCTGAAAAAGACACTGATTTATTAAAAGTACAAAACGCTTTTAAACAAAATGCCAATGTCGATATTGTTGAAATTAAAGTTGATTATTCGCCGATAAAAGAGGTGATGTAGGTTGGGTAGAGCGCAGCGAAACCCAACGTGAAGAAGCTGTCAGCCTTCAGCTATCAGCCGTCAGACGCGCGAAACAAGTTTCACGCCTACTTGTAGCAGCGGGTTTATCCCGCGTCATCATGCGCTTGGTTCTAGAAGGAGCTGTCAGCCTTCAGCTATCAGCCGTCAGACGCGTGAAACAAGTTTCACGCCTACATCAAACCGTAGGCGTCATGCTTGCATGGCGTGTCTAACATTCAACGCCATTTAATCAAGCTAACTCAACATTCAAAAACAACACTTTTCGGCTTAAAACTTACAGCTGAAAGCTTAAAGCTGTTTTACCTACTCCACCACAAAATCAAAATAGGTGGCGGGATATGCTTGCGGTTGGTAGGTAAAATGCCACCATTCCATTGAATAAGGGGCGAAACCGGCCTCTGTCATCAGGCTTTTAAGTTTATATCGATTGGCTTTTTGCTCTGCACTAATTCGCGGGTCGTCGGTGTTAGAAAGAGTGTCGAACATATCAAACGGTGAGCCCATATCGAGCTCTTTGCCTTTTGCATCAACTAACGTTAAATCAATCGTTGAGCCACGGCTGTGACCCGACTTAGCGGCGATGTAATCACCAAGTAACTTGTCTTTACCTAAGTTTGGATAAAACTCAGCTTTGGTGCGGGTATCTTCTAAATCGTTAACCCAACGTACAAAGTGATCAACGGCACGCTGCGGGCGATAACAATCAAATATTTTTAAGCTCAAACCTTGGGTTTGCGCTGCTACTTGCACATTTTTAAGAGCCGCAGCAGCAGTGCTATGCAATAAACATTTAGGTGCGTTGTAACCATCAACTGGTTTGCCAACAAAGTTGTGATGACCAAAATAACGGATATCTAACACAGCATTCGGTAGCAAAGCACCTACATCCACAAATTCGCTACGTTTATCATCGCTTGGGTTGGCATAAGCAGTACTTGCACTCATAAGCGCAATACCTAACAAAGAAGTGGATTTAGTTAAACGAGCCAAAAAAGTGAATGCCATTTTGATTTCCATAAATAACTTAATAGCATCCACTATTGCACATTAAATAACTTATTCCAAGATTGAAGGCTCAGAAACTGGAGCAAGGTCTTGGCTGTATGTGGCATCGACAACTGAACGGTTACGACCGGTTTTTTTAGCTTGATATAAAGCTTGGTCAGCAAGCTTAAATACTTCATCAATGCTTAATTGCTCAATTGGCCAGCCCGAAATACCAATTGATACATTAATGCAGCCAACCGGGTCAATGTAGCTTTCTGACACCCGCATACGCAAACGCTCAGCCAGCTGATACGCACGTTTTGCTTCCACTCTTGGCATAATCACAATGAATTCTTCACCACCGGTACGGGCAACTACATCACTATCACGAGTAACATCTAACAAAATTTTAGCCAACGACTGCAGTACCACATCACCAATATCATGACCGAATTCGTCGTTAACCCGTTTAAAGTGATCGATGTCGATAGCCAATACAGCAAAAGGGCAACGTTGAGCTATCAAATGGCTAATTTGCATATCGAGACTACGGCGATTATGCAGGCAAGTGAGGGGATCAGTTTGCGCTTCTTGGCGCAATAGCCCTATTTTACTTTGTAATAGCCCGACCCCTTTTAACATGGCTTTTCTGAGCTCATTACTTTCAAAGTACCATGAGCGAATTTGTGTCAGCTCAAGTGACGTTGAAGGGCGATCTAACGTATTTGCAGTTTCGGCTAACTGCCTTAAAGGCTGAGCAATTAAACGTGCTAACACCCAAATCAATATAAATGTGAGTACACCTATTGGGGCGGTTTTGATAAACACTTGCCACATTAAATTATCAAGCGGTGCAAGCGTGCTTTCTAGAGGGCGCTGAGTGACGACTCCCCATGGAGCAACTGTCATAGGAGCGTAGCCTGCAAGCATCTCAACGCCTTTGCTATTGGTAACAAGCTGGGTGCCGGCGTTTCCTTTTAGTACTTCTTCAATTACTTGGTTATCAAACACTTGCTCACCAATACGGCTTTTATCTGGGTGATAGAGTAAGCGATGGTTTTCATCAACCACATACAGATAAGAGCCATCTTGATAATAATGAACTTGCAGCAATTCATTTAAAATACTGGCACGTTTTAAGTACAAAGTGCCGCCAATATAACCAATGAAGTTACTTTGTTTATCGAATAAAGGCTGCGACATAAAAATCAGTAAATTGCCTGCCATCGAAATGTACGGCTCGCTGATCATTGGAGTACGATACGACAAAGCCGCTTTAGTGCCAAAGCTATCTACTTTACGGTTTTGTAGTTTCAATGACTTTGGTGATACCCCTAAAATATCGCCTTGTGCATTAACAATAATGGTCGAATTAAAACTATTGGTTTGTAGCCTTAGTCGGTCAGCCTCAGAATTAATTAAGCCTTGATTATTAAAATCGTCTTCAAGTATTTTTCCAACATAAGCAAGCTGTTGCTGAGCAGTCAGTAAAAAGTTATCGGTCGCCGACACCAACTTAGCGGCGTATGCTTTATGGTTATTTAGGGTTTTATCTATTAGTTGTTGCTTCTGAACTTGATAGCTCGAGTAATAACTATTTAGAAAGGTAATAAGCGTTGTAGAAAACGCTAACACTAAAATTAAGCGGCGTAGGTTTAAACCATGGCTAAGACTATTAAGCACGATATTTCTCACATACAGGCCCAAAGTCCATATCGGGTACATCTAATACCTTTATACTAGCAAGATGTTCTATGTACCTCTATAGAACTTTTGTCATAATTTGATTTAGCGCAAACAAATGAGTGCAATTACTCTAATTAATTAAAGTAACTCTGTTTAAAACTTCAGCTACCAAGCGCTCGTTGAATATGAACAACATCAAAGTCACTTACCAACAACCTTCGCGGTTTAACATATTGAATTTAATGAACTATAAACTTAAGACAGTTAAAAGAACGGCTAATACGTACGATTTATATTGTTCAAAAAGCAGCTTGCTTTGATGTAATAATTTATTACACTATAAAAACTAAATAACAATAAAATTTTCCTATGCGTCACCACTGTGCTGAAATCATCAATAAACTCCCTTCACATCGCCTCATGGCGTTAGATGTAATGCGGGGCTTTACTATTACCGCCATGATATTAGTGAATAACCCGGGTAGTTGGGGAGCGATGTATTGGCCTTTGAAACATGCACAGTGGCATGGTTGGACACCAACCGACTTAATTTTTCCGTTTTTTATTTTTATTGTCGGCATGTCTATCACGCTTTCAGTAAATAGCTTGCGTGCTAAAGGGGTCAGTGATCAACACATACTAAAAGCAGGGGTTATTCGTACCATTAAACTCATTGCCCTCGGTTGGTTTTTAGCCTTGTTTTATTACAACTTTCGAGACCCTTCTTTTAGCTGGGTTGATGACAAATTATTGCAGCTGCGTGTGTTGGGCGTGCTGCAACGTATCGGTTTGGTCTATTTAGTTGCTCTGTGTTGTTATCTCTATTTATCGCCTAAGAAAATAGCCATTACTTGCATCGCTCTTTTATTGTTTTATGGTGCCGCCATGCTTTATATCCCGTATACCTTGCCAAACGGCGAGGTAGTGAATGGCTTCTGGCTACATGGCAATAATTTAAGTGCCTTCATAGACAATGCCGTACTTGGTAGTCATCACCTGTATTATGCCAATGCTAAGCCGCTGCCATTTGATCCTGAAGGGCTGTTCTCAACACTGCCTGCCATTGCAAGTGCGCTTAGCGGCATGTTGGCTGCGGTTTATTTAACTAAGCAACCCGACCTTAAAAAACAAGCCCGTACACTTATCTTACTGGGCGCATTAGCCGTTATTGCTAGCTATGCGATTGCACCAATAACACCTATCAATAAAGCGTTATGGACGCCGAGCTATGTGTTACTCAGCTCAGGGCTTGCAGCGATCTTCTATGCACTGTGCAGTGCTATTTTAGATATTTATAAGCTGCGTAGTTGGGGCGCTCCATTTATTGTATTTGGTGCAAATGCGATATTATTTTTTATGTTTGCAGGCGTGTTTGCACGGCTACTAATTATGATCTCGCTTGGCGATAGCAGTTTAAAAGGCAGTATTTATGGCCTAATACAATTAGTGATCAGCAATGATAACCTCGCTTCTTTTAGCTTTTCACTGCTGTTTTTAGTGGTGTCTTATGGGGTGATGTACAGCTGCTACCGCAAAGGCATTTTTTGGAAAGTGTAGGCTTTTAAATAGATGAGCCAGTCAATCACTGGCTCATCAAATTAGCAATTAAGCCTGTTATATTGCATGGCTTTGTTTATCGAGTAGATACAAAATAGACTGATAACTAATACCACTGTGTTCAGTTAAACCAATTTCGCAACTACGGCTATTAGACACACCCCGACTACAGTTTTTTGGCACGTGTTGTTTAAGAGTTTTTAACGCGTTGCCATTGAGTTCTGGCAAGTTAAAGCCCTTATCACCGGCGAAACCACAGCACTCTATATCAGCAGGAATAATCACTTCATTACTACATGCCTTGGCAAGTGATACTAGGCTTTGCTCTTTACCTAATCGCTTAGAACTACAAGTAACATGGAGCATCACCGGCTCATTCACGGGCGTGACCTGCAAATTAGGCAGTAAATGCTGAGCTGCAAAATCAGCACTTTCATAAATTGTGAGTGCCTTATTTTGCGCAGCATTAAGAGTAGTAAGTGCACAAGGGCTGGCATCAAAAACAATGGGGTATTGGCCATTATTTGAAAGCGCCTCAAGCTCAGTAAGTAACTGCTCACTTTTGTTTCTAAACTCTTCATTAAAGCCTTTGCTAGCAAATGGCATACCGCAACAAAGTGAATCGGCTTGTTTCGGAAGTAGCACTTCATAGCCAGCTTTGGCAGCGAGTGAATAAATAACATCTAGCAGTGGGCGCTTATCATCGGCAAGTTTATCAGCCGCAAAAATCCGGCTTGCGCAGCTTGGCATATACACCAACTTTTTCGCTTGTTGGGGTTGTTGAAGCTTTCTATTAATTGGTTGCTCAGCTCTTGGCCATGCCGAGTAATACAGCGGTGTACCAAGTAACTTATTAGCAGGTTTACTCAGGCTTCTTAGGTTACTGCTGCCGATTGCTTTTTCGAGCACCTGCATCACGGTTAAACCAAATCGTGCACCCGTTGCAACAACCGCAAAATGCTTGCTGGCAAAGCGTGATAATGACCGTGCAACTTTGTTTGATAAGGCTTGCTCTGCTCTGAGCGATTTTATAAATTCGCCCGTGTTTATTCCCACCGGGCATTTAAGACCGCAAAGACCCGTAGCCGCGCACGTATCAATACCAAGGTATTTAAAGTCGGCCTCGATAACACTGAGCTTTTGATTTAACTTCTGTTTGCTTGCTACATCTTCGGTTGTTAGTAATTGATTGTGTAGCTCTGTGCGGTGTCGCCATAAAGTAATACGCTGCCTCGGTGTTAAGCTAAGTCCTTTTGATGGGCAAACCACTTCGCAAAAGCCACATTCAATACAGGTATCGATAATATCATCACTTTTTGGCATGACTTTTAAATGCTGAGTGTGGGCATTTTTGTCGTGATTAATAATAACCCCAGGGTTAAGAATATTTTGTTTATCGAATAAAGCTTTAAGCGCAACCATCACCGCGAAGCCATCGTCTCCCCATTCGGTGGCAACAAACGGCGCCATGTTACGCCCTGTACCATGCTCAGCTTTTAATGACCCTTTTAGTTCAACCGCCACTAAGTTCGCCACATCGGCCATAAATTGCTCGTATCGACTTACTTGCTCTGGTGTGTCAAAAGCTTGGGTGAAAACAAAGTGTAGATTTCCGGCAAGGGCATGGCCAAAAATAATGGCTTCATCATAAGCATATTTAATAAATAATTGATGCAGCGCATTCACGCCATCAGCTAATTTATCAAGGGCAAAGGCAACATCTTCAATTATCACAGTAGTGCCAGTTTCGCGCACTGCGCCAACCGCAGGAAACGTACCTTTACGGATATTCCAAAGTGCCGCATTACGGGCGCTGTCTGCTGAAAACTCAACCGCTGCCAGTTGACCTTGCTTAAACTCGGCAAGAAGTTGCTCAGTGCTCTTAGTGAGCGCATCGAGAGCCTGTGCATTTTCAGCTCTTAACTCAATTAACAGTGCCGCTGATTGCTCCGGATAACTAGCCACCTCTTTTGGCATGATGGCATGCTCGGACACCGAGATCAGAGCACGTTTATCTAGTAGCTCAACAGCAGCAACATCAAGCTCACTCAGCCTTTGTACCAGCTCACACACCTTGCTGATATCGTCAAAAATAAAGAAACCTGTGTGTTTGTACTTATGCTCAACCACAGTGTGGTAGGTGATATCGGCGATAAAGGCTAACGTACCTTCAGAGCCAATAATGAGGTGCTTGATGATTTCGATTGGATCAGAAAAATCCAGCAGCGCGTTTAGACCATAGCCTGTGGTATTTTTTAAACGATATTTATGGGCGATGCGCTCACTCAAATCAGGGTTTTGCTTTATGCTATCAACTAGGCTCATTAGCTCATCAACCCATGGGCTATGGCTTTGCAAAAAGGCATTACAGCTTTGGCTATCAGCCGTATTAAGCACTGTGCCATCGGCAAAAATGAGGGTCATATCTTTTACTGTGTGGTAGCTGTTTTGCGCCACTCCACAACACATGCCTGATGAATTATTTGCCGCCATCCCCGCTATTTTGCAGCTATTAATTGAAGCGGGATCTGGGCCAATCTTTTTACCAAACGGGGCTAATACTTGATTTACTCGAGCACCAATGATCGCCGGTTGTAAGCGTATTGCCTCAGCGTCATCAAGGATTTCAAACTTGCTCCAACTATCGCACAACAAAACCAATACCGAATCGGTAATTGCTTGCCCAGATAAACTCGTTCCGGCGGCGCGAAATGTGATGGGTACCTGTTGCTCGTTGGCAGCAATGATCACTTGTCGTGCTTGATTTTGATTACTCACTAATACAATTAACTCAGGGATTAATCGATAAAAGCTGGCGTCTGTTCCGTACGCATAACGGCGCGAGTAATCTTCTATTAATGCTGACTCTGGTAAAAAAGGTTTAATTTGCTGTTTAAATGCGTGTAATCGAGTTAAAGCCATCTCGCCCCCAGGCTTGTCATATTTACGCTGATGATTATGGAATATATTATTACTTTAAATTGTACTAAAAAGCGACCCATTAAATTGATAAATTATCAACTCGCCACGCTTTTTATCAGTATAAAGGTTTGGTTATTTAAGCCTATTAGCCCTATTTGGTGATCTAACTTAGCTTTTTGCAGTCGGACTCAAAAACCGCTAGGGTAGCAAAAAAATACTGTATTTATATTTAAAAACCCATTAACATCAAGAATAATTTATTCTAAAAACTAAATAAGCGTTTTGCTTTGGAGCTTGCTGTGTTAAATAAGTTTGCACTATCGTCACTGGTTATCGGATTAGGATGTTTCATGCCATTACAATCATCATTTGCTGAGTCTGCATTAACTTTAAAACAACAGTTAGGGCAAAAGCTCATGCTTGACCTGCGTTATTACTGCGAGCAAGACCCAGGTGAGCAAAAGTGCCGTACACCGGTGACAGAGCTGCCGGCCGATTTAGCGAATATCATCACTAAACATAATATTGGTGGGGTGATTTTATTTGCAGAAAATATCGATACCGTGCCACAAGTGATCAAACTTAATAATGACCTACAAAAAGCCGCTGCTAAGTCAGAGTTAGGCTTACCGCTGTTTATTTCGATAGACCAAGAAGGTGGCCGAGTTGCCCGTATTCCTCGTGATGTAGGTACGTCGTTTACCGGTAACATGTCGATTGGCGCGACCTATAAAGAACATGGTACCCACTTCGCAACTGAATCTGCACGCATCATTGCCGACGAGCTATTGGCACTGGGTGTTAATGTTAACTATGCACCCACGGTCGATGTAAACATGAACCCAGATAACCCAGTTATTAACGTGCGCTCTTACGGTGAAGATCCGCAATTGGTTGCAAAACTAGGTGGTGCCCAAGTAGCTGGTTTTGAAAACAACGGCGTTATTTCATCATTGAAGCACTTTCCGGGGCATGGTGATACGAACGTAGATAGCCACACAGGCCTGCCAAAAGTAATGCATGATAAAGAAACCATTTGGCAGCAAGACTTACCCCCTTTTAAAGAAATTATTAAAAACCAACAACCGGGTATGATCATGACTGCACATATTCAATACCCTGCCCTAGACGACAGCACGTTTGTCAGTAAAGAAGGCAAAACCATGATCAAACCTGCAACGATGTCGCGCAAAATCATCACCGACTTATTACGTGATGAACTTGGTTATCAAGGTGTGGTGATCACAGATGCCCTCGATATGGCGGGGATCAGCCACTTTTTTGAACCAATCGAAGCGGTAGTAAATACCTTTGCAGCGGGTGTTGATATTGCCCTGATGCCAATCGAAATCAGAAGCCCTAAAGACTTAGCAGTACTTGAAGCCCTGATTGAGCGATTAGAGCAAGAAGTACAACGTGGCACGTTAAATGCCAACGAAATGAGTGCTTCTGCAACACGTATTTTAAAACTTAAAGAAAAGTTTAAACTTACCTCTTCACTTGATGACGAAGCAGCCATCAAAAAAGCGCAGCTTCTACTGGGTGATCAAAGCCATAGAAAAGTAGAAGCCGAATTAGCATTGGCAGCTATCACCGAAGTGAAAAACGAGAAAAACACCCTACCGCTTAGCATTAAATCGGGCAGCAAAGTGCATATTATTATGCCAGACACCCGCAAATGCTATGCTCTGCAGCAGGCGTTAATTGATAACACCGATAAGCTAATCAGCTTTAGCTGTACGAGTTTGCAAGGTTATGAGCCGCTTGCAACATTAAAAGAAATTAACGAAGCCGACATTATCATTGCCGCAAATGCGTCACCAAAACAAAGTGCTGTTGAAGTCGGAGGGATGGATGATTTAGCTGATAACCCTGAGTTTGCAATTGCTAAAGCAGATCAATCAGCGGCATTAGAGTCATTGTTAAAACAAGCAAAATTAGCCCATAAAAAGACCGTATTTGTCAGCTTACGAGCCCCTTACGATATTGCCCAATTTGGAAAATTTGGCGATGCTGTACTTGCCACCTATGCTTACAATATAGATGTAGATACAGATGAAAAGATTGCTGGCCCTGCTTTTACAGCGCTGGCACACGTTTTACTAGGGAAAGCCCCTGCTAAAGGGCAGCTGCCCGTTACTATTAATGACCTGAACTGAGTGTTATTGTAGCAACAATGGGCAAGTGTTAATTTCAAGGAGAGTCACATGCAAAAAAATGCATCTTTAACCACACCAGCGGCTATTCGTAAAATGGTACGCGAGGGTGACTACACGGGCAATACATCGGGCTTTGCACCGGGCTTTGTGCAAGCTAATTTAGTGATTTTACCTAAACAATATGCGTTTGATTTTTTGCAGTTTAGCCAAGCAAACCCGAAAGCTTGCCCAATCATTGCAACTAGCCGTATACCGGGCGTTACCGATATGCCAACTGTTGGTGAAGACATTGATATTCGTAGCGACTTACCCCGTTACCGCGTCTTTAAACAAGGCCAAATGGTTGAAGAGGTTACCGATATTACGAATTATTGGCGCGACGATTTAGTCACCTTTTTAATTGGTTGCTCGTTCTCATTTGAAGAAGCGCTGATTGCCGCGGGCCTTGAGATCAGAAACATCAGCGAACAAAAAAATGTGCCAATGTATGTGACCAATATGGCTTGCCAAAGTGCAGGGATTTTTCACGCCAATATGGTTGTAAGCATGCGCCCAATGAAACCTGCCGATGCCATTCGCGCGATCCAAATTTGCAGCCGTTTTCCAAGTGTACATGGTGCACCAGTGCATTTTGGCGACCCTGCAGCAATTGGCATTAAAGATATCAACAAACCTGAGTTTGGTGATGCGGTAACCATTAAAGAAGGCGAAGTACCAGTATTTTGGGCCTGTGGTGTTACTCCACAAGTTGCGATTGCCAACGCGGCTCCTGATTTTTGTATCACGCATAGCCCAGGGCACATGCTGATCACCGATATTCCAAATAGTAAAATGGCAGCGTTATAAATGACGATGAAACTAAACTGCGACCTTGGCGAAAGCTTTGGCATGTGGAAAATGGGCTTAGACGAGCAAGTTATGCCACATATTGATATGGCAAATATTGCTTGTGGCTTTCATGCTGGCGATGCCGATGTGATGGCAAACACCCTAGCCCTCGCCAAGCAGCATAAAGTAATGGTTGGCGCACATCCAAGTTACCCAGATAAGCAAGGCTTTGGTCGCCGCTCAATGGCTATGAGCGAAAAAGAGCTGACCAATTGCCTGCATTATCAAATTGCTGCAATTGATGGTATGGCTGCAGTACATGGTTTAACGCTTGAATACGTTAAGCCACATGGCGCATTGTATAACGATATGATGAGTGACGAGCAAACGCTGAATATCGTTATGCGTGCAGTGGCAAGTTATGCAAAGCCATTAAAATTAATGATTTTAGCTACCAACCAAGCAGCCAAACACAAAGTACAAGCAAACGATCTTCAACTAGAACTCATTTTAGAAGCGTTTGCCGACCGTCAATACACAGACGAAGGTAAACTTGTTGCACGCTCTTTAGCGGGCAGCGTACACGACAAAGCGGCACTAATAGCGCAAGTTAAACAGTTAGTTGCACATGGCACAGTTACAACGCGAAGTGGTCAGCAGCTGGCACTTAATGCCGATAGCCTGTGTGTGCATGGCGATAATGAAGCGGGTATTGCGCTCATTCAAGAGATCAAAGCACTATGTCAGCAAGCCTAAGCGACGCAGCGCTCAGCCAACAAATTGAAACCATGATGGTTGAACAAAACCCGCGTGGTATGCAGCATTTATACGCAAACCAACTAACGGGGACGTATTTACGCGCAGCAAAATACCTTTATAAAGCACAAGGTACTGTGTTGATAGGTACCGGCTTTGCGGTTAACAATACTTTCGAAACCGATGGTCCTGTTGGTGCAATTGCACTTTACAAGGTACTCGAAAAGCTTGATAAACAGCCCATTTTGGTTACTGGCAACCCCCTTTACAGTGCCCTAAAAAATGACTTTAACTGTTTTGAGCTGCCAATTAATAGCATTGATAATGCGCACACTTTTAGCATTAAAGCCCTTGAGCAGCTAAAACCTGAGTGTGTTTTATCAATAGAACGCCCGGGGCTTAACGAGCATCAGCGTTATTATAATATGCGCGGTATTGATATTTCGGAGCATTGCGGCTGCTTTGATTTTTTTGTGACAGAAGCACCTTGCCCCACCATAGCGATTGGTGATGGCGGTAACGAAATAGGCATGGGTAACCTTGCACAGCACATGCAAGCGCTAAACATCACTCCTTGTTTAACAACCTGTGATGAGCTGTTACTCGCCGATGTATCTAACTGGGCAGCATACGGGCTCATTGCCTTTTTAAGTCGCTGGCATAACACTGATTTGCTGGCTGATATTGAGCCACTCAATATTTTGCATTACCTAAGTGAGCGCGGTAGTGTCGATGGCGTCACCCATAAAAATGAGCTCACCGAAGACGGCCTGCATGCAATGCATGGTCAACAATTAATAACTCGGCTTCGCCAACTTGGCGGCTTTACGACAGAGAATGAGGTTTAACAATGGGCACGGTATACCTAAACGGTGAATACCTTGGCGCTGATGAAGCAAAGATTTCACCCATGGATCGCGGCTTCTTATTTGGCGATGGCATCTATGAAGTGATCCCATCATACCAAGGCAAAATGCTTGGCTTTGGCGCACATATTGAGCGTATGAATAACGGTTTAAACGAACTTGAAATTAAGCTCGATTACAGTGCCGATACATGGCGTAAAATCTGTAATGATTTATGCGAGAAAAACCAAGGTGATAACATAGGGATTTATTTACACGTTAGCCGCGGCGCCGACACTAAACGTGCTCACGGTTACCCAACTAATATTACCCCGACCGTATTTGCGTTTGCTTTTGAAATTCCAGCAGAGCCAAAAGGCGATATCGACAATGCAACAACTTACACTGTATCGCTTGAGCAAGACCGTCGCTGGCAACGCTGCCATATTAAATCAACGGCACTGCTTGGCAATGTGATCCATTATCAACATGGCTCAGCAGCGGGTAACAAAGAAACTATTCTATTTAACCGCTTAGAAGAAATTACCGAAGCTAGTTCAAGTAACGTGTTTATTGTTAAAGATGGTGTGATCAGCACGCCACCACTTGATAACCAAATTTTACCGGGGATCACCCGCTGGTTAATCCTCAATATTCTTCACAGTTACAGTGACTTTAAAGTGCAAGAGCGCATTATTAGTAAAGAAGAATTACTTGATGCCGACGAAGTATGGATCACCAGCGCCACTAAAGAAGTTGGCCCAGTTGTAAAAGTAAATGGCAAGTTAGTTGGCGATGGTAAACCTGGTGCAGTTTGGCAACAAGTGCAAAGCTTGTTTACCAAGCATAAGTTTGATTACTAATTTCATCGCCATTTAAAACAAACGCCTACTTAAAGTAGGCGTTTTTGTTTTAGCTGTTATTTAGTGCTTATTTTATCAAATGGCCAAGCTTGCAATAGGCCATCACTGGTTTCTGAATATAGTTGCTTACCATCGTACGCCACACTCAGTACTGACGTACGTTGGCGCTGTTGTTTAGCTTCGTATTCAGCGATTAATTCACCATCTGCAACGCGATATAAACGCATCTTCATTTTTGGTGATCCCGTTAATAGCCATTTATCTTGATTGATAAATTGCGATGCAGTGAATTCAATAAAGTTAGAGTATGAGGCCACTTCTGACAGCTCTTTTTTATTGGCTAAATCAAAGAATACACGATCATCTACCGAGTCAATTGCAAAGCCCAAGCTTGCTGTTTTATTTAGAGTAACGTGATTTACTCTGGTCGCTAAACGCTCTTCAAAGCGAGTACTACCATCACTTGTTGACCAAAGCTTAACGTATTTGTCGCTTGAGCCGGTAAACGCCCACTGACCATCAGCCGATAACGCCACGCTATTAATATCTAAGCGATGAATATCAAAACGCTTAGTATCACCTGTGCGAGTATTTATTACCTCAGCCTTGCCGCTACGATAAGCGATAACCAAAGTATCGCCTACGGCTGAAATAGCGATGTCTCTGGCGATTTCTTGCCCGGTAAGCCAAGTACCAATACTACGCCCAGTGCGAGTATCGTATAAAGTCACCGATAATCGATTTGAAATGAAAAAACGAGATTTGTTAGCGCTAAAGCCCACAAGCTCAACATGTTCAGCGCCCTGCCCTGTTATACAATCGTATAAACGCGCTTTTAACTGATTATCCCAAACGCACACCTCAGATTGAGTTGCCACTAATGCGTGACTCGCATCTTCGGTTAGCGCCGAGGCACTTAGTAGCTCATTGCCATGGGCAAACTCACTACTAGCAGGGGCAGTAAACACCTCACCTCCACCACAGCCCACAAGGCTTAGTGCAAATACACAGCAAAGAGGTTTAAGCAATTTAGACGTCATGATCATTCTCAATTTTTATAATTATTTTTGTATTGGAGCAGTGTAATGAAAATAAGCGGAAGTTGGTAGGGGAACTAGCTGTCAGCTTTCAGCCGTCAGCCATCAGGTTGAGAGTCGATAGATTTAAGTCGTTAGTGGTTAGATAGAACGAGTAACGAAATGCGAGGTAGAAGGTGCTTTAGCGCCGAACAACAGCTTCCTAATCACAGCTTAAGATAACCCCACGATTTTTGTAGGCGTGAAATTTATTTCGCGCGACTTTTTGCGACTTGTAGGTCGTGCTTTAGCTCGTTTTCTAAAAAAGCTCGCTTTGCTTACCATGAGATCTATTGTTTTAATTGGTACTTGAAACAGATTCACAATTAACAGTCGATTTTTTTGATGTTTTATCTAACTTCCGAGTCACTAAAAGCTCCTCGTTTTCAACGGTTAAACTTACATTCTTGTACCAATCATCAAAACTGGCTTTAGTTGCACTAGCTGGTAATTCAAATCCAAACGCAGAATCAATTTGCTCGAAGCTTGTTGGAATTTCTTTCTTCAAACACCAGTATAAGCCACTCAAGGCGCCAAAAAGATCTTCAGGTTCTTCTGCGTATACGGGATGCCAAACTAAGCAAGAGACAATGAGATACACTAATTTTTTCATAATTCTGCACATTTACTTTAAATGAATTGCTATCACTAGCATGTGTATAAAACACCGGAGCTTGTCAATTTTGAGCATGCATACTTTACAAAGGTGTAAGAGTTCTACTGATAACTACCTGAAAAGCAGTGTAAATGAGCCATAATGTTCTAAGCTGGTGAAACTTACTCTTTATTATCTAAAACCTCGACTACATAAGCTAGGCCCTGTTTCCTAGAGCCTAGCGCCTGTTAACTTTACTCTTTCTAACTTTCCCCTTGCTAACTTTCTTTACCCATGCGTAAAACAAAACACATTTAGTTTATTACCGTCTAGGTCTCTAAAGTATCCCGCATAAAAGCCGGGCATTTCGCGTGGGCCGGGGGCGCCTTCGTCTGTGCCACCTAGTTCTATGGCTTTTTTATAAAAGGCATCTACTTGGGCTGGGGTTTCAACAGCTAGAGCAATCATAGTGCCGTTACCTACTGTGGCTTTTTCATCGTTATAAGGTTTGGTAACCGCAAAACCGGGCTTATCTTGGCCTGTGCTCCATGCGACAAAGCGGTCAGTTTCTAAAAAGCGCTCGGCGTTTAGAGTGGCGAACAATTCATCGTAATACTTTACTGCTTTAGCTAGGTTGTTAGTGCCTAACATGATGTAACCTATCATTGTGTGCTCCTTACGTTTAAAAGTGTCTGTACTCAACATAAAAGGGAAATGACCATCTGTCTATTGATTTCTCCATTCATCGCAATGGACTATATTTCTGATGGTTGTTACTTTATAACAGGTTAACACGCCCTAATTTCTGCTCACTAACAAGGAAATAAAATGAAGTTTAAAACGTCTTTAGCACTGCTTGCAGCAGCCAGCTTTTACAGCCATGCAGGAGCTAGCAATACCTTTCAACTTGAAAATGTTTTTGATCTTGAATACGCCAACCAAATAGAAATGACAAAAAATGGCGATACAATTTACTTTGTGCGTAATCGCATGGATATCAAAAGCGACCGTAAAGTCAGTAATATTTGGTCAGTAAACCCAGATGGTAAAACCATGCTACCGCTAACGTCTGGCGTGCATATGGATTACTCTCCGGTATTGTCACCAGATGAAACTCGTTTAGCGTTTATTTCTACCCGAGATGGTAGCAGCCAAATCTATGTAAAATGGTTAAAAACCGGTAACGTAGCAAAAATTAGTAACCTAACGCAAAGCCCTGGCGGATTAACTTGGACGCCAGATGGCAAACAATTGGTGTTTAGCCAGTTTGTGCCTGCAAAATCAGCAAGCCCAGTTTCTTTACCGGGTAAGCCTGAAGGCGCTAAGTGGGCAGAGCCAGCTAAATATATTGACGATACCTATTACCGTGCCGATGGCGGTGGCTACTCTGAAAAAGGTTATCGTCACTTTTTTATCATCAGTGCAACGGGCGGCAATGCACGTCAATTAAGCTCTGGTGATTTTGATCATGGTGGTGCTATTAGCTTTAACGAAAAAGGCGATGCGTTTTATTTTTCGGCTAATCGTTATGAAGATAATGAATTACACCCAACTGAATCTGAAATCTATAAACTTAGCTTAGCGGATCGTTCAATTACCCAAATAACAGATCGTAAAGGCCCAGATTCACGCCCTAAAGTCTCGCCAAATGGTCGTTACCTGGCATACACAGGCTATGACGATAAAAAGACTAACTATGAAAACAGCGACATTTATTTACTTGATTTGAAATCAGGAAAAACCTCAGTGCTCACTGCTGATTTAGACCGTAGTGTCGAAGATATAAAATGGGATCATAGCGGCAGAGGTCTTTATTTTAGCTACGATAGCGAAGGCAAAACACACCTAGCTTACCAGCCGCGTAGTGGTAAACATAAAGTGATTACCTCAGAGATTGGTAGTGTTGCCTTTGGTCGTCCGTATTCAGGTGGTGACTTTGATGTGAGCGAAGATGGTGAAGTTGCATTCACACTCGCAGATACACAGCGCCCAGCTGATGTAGCATTAATTAAGCGCGGTAAAACCGCGCGTTTAACACAATTAAACGAAGATGCGCTGGGTGACAAAGAGCTGGCTAAGGTTGAAGAAATTTGGGTTAAATCAAGCCACGACGGTTTGGCTATTCAAGGTTGGATTGCTTACCCACCGGGTTTTGATAAAAACAAAAAGTACCCACTTGTACTAGAGATCCACGGCGGTCCTGTTGCAAACTACGGTCCTCACTTTAGCCCTGAAGTACAATTATACGCAGCCAAAGGTAATGTTGTACTTTATATGAACCCGCGCGGCAGTGACTCATACGGTAAAGAGTTTGCGCAAACAATTCATCATAACTACCCAAGTAATGACTTTGATGACTTAATGACAGGTGTTGATGCTGTCATCAATAAGGGCTTTATTGATGAGAGTAAGTTGTTTGTTACCGGCGGTTCAGGTGGCGGTGTTTTAACTGCATGGATTGTCGGTCATACAGACCGCTTTGCAGCCGCTGTTGTTGCTAAACCAGTTATCAATTGGATCAGCTTTGTACTAACTGCTGATTTCTATCCTTTCTTTGCTGACTATTGGTTCCCAGGTAAGCCATGGGACAATATTGAGCATTATATGAAGCGCTCTCCAATTAGCTATGTCGGCAATGTAAAAACACCCACTATGCTGTTAACCGGTGAATCAGACTATCGCACCCCGATTTCTGAAACCGAACAATTTTACCAAGCGTTAAAGCTACAAGGTGTTGATACAGCGATGGTGCGTATTCCTAATGCCTCACATGGTATTACCGCGCGCCCATCAAACCTGATGACCAAAGTCGCCTATATTCAATGGTGGTTTGATAAGCATAGTGAGTAGTTGCGAGTTAGCAAGTTAGCAAGTTAGCAAGTTAGCAAAGCATTGTAGGCGCGATTTTATATCGCGCCATATCCGAACCATAACGCGGGGTAAACCCGCTGCTACTTTCTAACTTTACTCTTTCTAACTTTACTCTTTCTAACTTTACTCTTTCTAACTTTCCCCTTTCTAACTTTCCCCTTTCTAACTTTCCCCTTTCTAACTTTCCCCTTTCTAACTTTCCCCTTTCTAACTTTACTCTCGCTAACTCCTCCCCTGTAAACCCCCTTTACAGTCAAAATGTGAGTAACTCCTTACATATATCTATCAAATATCGGACATTAATCCAAAAGCAGTTAGTAAAAAATCGGTTTATAGCCAAAATCAGTAACTTGAGTTAGTAAAAAATCGGTTTGTGCCGCTAAAAACCTAGCTTCAGTTAGTAAAATTTTGGTTTGTGAGGATGTTGAGTTGGTAAAAAATCGGTTTATAGCTTGGGTGAGTTAATAAAAAATCGGTTTGTAAATCGCAAGATTTTACAAAACAGTATTAAATTGCCGTTTATATGACCTAATTTTGGCCATTCTAGAGGCTGTGCTCTGCCAATAAGCCCTAAATTAAGGCTCATGAGGCGGAGGTAGTTAAATCCTGATCTAAAATTCTTAAGCTGGTAAATGCGTGATCTGTATTTTTATAAAGCTAGTAAATGGCTGATCCAAGACTTGGTTAAAGAGTGATCCGAGATGCGAGATGCGAAGTGAGAGATGCGAAGTGAGAGATGCGAAGTGAGAGATGCGAAGTGAGAGATGCGAGGTGCGAGATGCGAGATGCGAGATGCGAGATGTGAGATGTGAGATGTGAGATGCGAGTCTGATGGCTGACGGCTGAAAGCTGATAGCTAAAATGTGAAAAAGGGCCCGAAGGCCCCTAACAACATTATTGAATTTTATACCCAGGCTGCGTGGAGATGCAGGTTTCAGCAAGAGATAAAACGCATTTAGACAAGGCATTGATTGCAGATAATGGTGGTTCCCTTATTAAAATCAATAACGCAGTATAAATGCGTTTTAGCCTTGCCCTTCGGGCGCTTCACAGGGGCTCCACTACTACGTTGTGACAAATCGAAAGGTACCTACATTCCTTCATTGTCACGCCTTGTATTGAAACCCCTGTGATAGCGCTGAAAATTACATCTTCACGTAGCCTGGGTATACGCAGGAAATTACAACTTGGTTAGAACTGGTTCATAGTATTTGCTTCACCACCGGCTTTAAGCGCATTTTCACCAGAGAAGTACTCTTTATGAGTATCACCAATGTTAGAACCTGCTAGGTCTTGGTGTTTCACTGATGCTTGCTCACGGCGGATTTCTTGACGTTGTACGTCGCGAACATACGCTAGCATACCAAGGTCGCCGAAATAGCCTTCTGATAGAATATCAGTGCTTAGCGCCGCTGTATGGTAAGTTGGTAGCGTGATTAGGTGGTGGAAGATACCCGCTTCACGTGCACCATCTTTTTGGAAGTTTTGTACAAGTACATCTGCTGCCGCTGCAAGCTCTGTGTCATCCATTTCTGGCGCCATTAATGCTTTATTGTCATCGATGCTTGGGTAAGCAGATAGGTCTTTACCTTGTTCTTGCCACTCAGCATATACTTGCTCACGGAATTTAAGTGTCCAGTTGAACGACGGTGAGTTGTTGTATACCAGCTTAGCATTTGGTACTTGCTCTTTAACGCGGTTTACAAGCTCAGCGATTTGTTTAACGTTTGGCTTTTCTGTTTCAATCCACAGTAAGTCTGCGCCTGATTGTAAGCTAGTTACACAGTCTAGAACTACGCGGTCTTTCTCTGTGCCTTCACGGAACTGGTATAAACCATTATCTAAACGTGTTGGTTTGCAAAGCTGACCATTCAGCTTCATTGCTGTGTCGCCTTCATTTAAGTCATCTACACTGTTTACAGGTGTTGTTTCAAGGAACGACGTGTATTGGCTAGCAAGGTCGCCTGGTGTTTTAGATACTGGCACTTTTTGAGTAAGGCTTGCACCTAATGAGTCAGTACGAGCAACGATAATACCGTTATCAATACCAAGCTCTAAGAATGCGTAACGAACAGCGTTAATTTTTGCTAGGAAATCTTCATGCGGTACAGTTACTTTACCAGCTTGGTGACCACATTGTTTTGCGTCAGATACTTGGTTCTCGATTTGGATAGCACATGCACCCGCTTCAATCATCTTTTTAGCCAGTAGGTAAGTTGCTTCTTCGTTACCGAAACCCGCATCGATATCAGCAATAATTGGCACAACATGGCTTTCGAAGTTATCGATTTTATTTAGTACTGCTTGAACATCACCGCCGTTTGCTTTCGCTTCGTCTAGGTCTTTGTAAAGGTGGTCAAGTTCACGTGCATCAGCTTGCTTTAAGAAAGTGTAGATTTCTTCGATTAGCGCTGGAACAGATGTTTTTTCATGCATACTTTGGTCAGGTAATGGACCAAACTCAGAGCGAAGTGCCGCAACCATCCAGCCACTTAGGTATACATAGCTGCGTTTGGTTGTTTTGTTATGACGTTTAATTGCCATCATCATTTGCTGTGCAGTGAAACCATGCCAACAACCTAATGATTGTGTGTATTGGCTGTGGTCAGCATCGTAGGCTGCCATGTCTGCACGCATAATGTCTGCAGTGTATTGAGCAATGTCTAGACCCGTACGAAAACGGTTTTGTAAGCGCATACGGCTTGCGTATTCAGGGTTGATTGACTGCCACGTTTTGCCTTGTGTTTGACATAAAGTAGCTAGGTTATCTGTTTCGCGTTGATATGTTGTCATAATAAAAATCCTTCGAACGGGTTATCTATTTTTTGTTAGTGAGAGTGGCTACTTGGCGTTTGCTTCGTAGCGCTTAATTCAACATTAGGCGGATTTTTTGGATTTAGTAAATTTATAGTTGTTATTGCCACTATATTTTTAGTGAATGGTAAATAGCCTGCTTATTAGCCTTTTTTACGATATGGTTGAACCATGAATGATCAAATTAAGCTCGTTTAAAGGACATTATTATGACCACTCTCTCACTTAACGGTTTAAGCGTTGATCAACAACTTGCACAGTTTGTTGAACAGCAACTTTTACCTGGAACAGGCATTAGCACAGACACCTTTTGGCAAGGTTTTGCTGATATCGTCAATGAACTAACGCCAATCAATCGTGCACTTTTAGAAAAACGCGAACAACTACAAGCTAAGATTGATGACTATCACAAGCAGCAGCCGGTATGGGATACAACTAACTATCAAGCATTCCTTGAAGACATTGGCTACCTCGTTCCTGAACCCGCTAGCTTCAGTATAGAAACAGAGCAAGTAGAGCCTGAAATCGCAAGCACTGCAGGGCCGCAGCTTGTTGTGCCAGTAAGCAATGCACGCTTTGCCTTAAATGCAGCAAATGCTCGCTGGGGCTCTTTGTATGATGCGCTATACGGCACTGATGTGTTGAGTGAAGACGACGGCGCTGAGAAAGGCTCTACATACAACCCTGTACGTGGCTTTAAAGTAATGGCTTATGCCCGCCAGTTCCTCGATAAAGCATTGCCTTTAGCAAATGGCTCACACATCGAAAGCACCAGCTATTCGGTGGTAAATAATGAGCTTTTAATCACATTACGTGACAGTAGTCAGGTTCGTTTAGCAAATCCTGAACAACTTATTGGCTACCAAGGTGAAGCGCAAAACCCAAGCGCTATCTTATTGAAAAATAATGGCTTACATATAGAGCTGCAAATCGATCACCATCACCCAATAGGCCAAGCAGATAAAGCAGGCCTTAAAGATGTACTACTAGAAGCAGCCCTTACAACAATTATGGACTGTGAAGATTCTGTTGCTGCCGTTGATGCCGAAGACAAAGTAAACGTTTATCAAAACTGGCTTGGTTTAATGCAAGGAAACCTTGTAGAAGCATTTAACAAAGATGGCAAAACCATTGAGCGCCGTTTAGCACAAGACCGCCAATATCAAGGTGTAAATGGGGAAACAATCACGCTAAAAGGCCGTAGCATGATGTTTGTGCGTAACGTTGGCCATTTAATGACTAACCCAGCTATCCAAGATAGTGAAGGCAATGACGTGTTTGAAGGCATTATGGATGCCATTATCACCAGCACCGCAGCGCTTCATGATTTAAAAGGCACAAGCACCCTCAAAAATTCAACGGCTAATAGCATTAACATTGTTAAACCAAAAATGCATGGCCCAGAAGAAGTGGCATTCACTAATACCCTATTTACCCGCGTTGAGCAGCTGCTAGGCTTACCAGCAAACACCATTAAAATGGGTATTATGGATGAAGAACGTCGTACTTCAGCTAACTTAAAAGCCTGTATTTTTGAAGCTAAAAAGCGTGTTGTATTCATCAATACCGGCTTCTTAGACCGCACTGGTGACGAAATTCATACTTCAATGCAAGCAGGTGTAGTACTGCCAAAAGGCGCTATTAAACTTGAGCCTTGGATCAGCGCATACGAAGACCGCAACGTAGATATTGGTCTTGCAACAGGCCTTAGTGGTAAAGCACAGATTGGTAAAGGCATGTGGCCAATGCCAGATAAAATGGCGTTAATGATGGAACAAAAAAGTGGTCACCCTAAAAGTGGTGCAAATACCGCGTGGGTGCCCTCTCCTACTGCTGCAACACTGCATGCTATGCATTATCACGATATTGATGTATTTGCTTGTCAAAAAGCGCTTATGGACCGCAAAGAAGCAAGCCTTACCAGCTTACTCACTCCACCGCTTATGAAAGATGCCAGCAGCTTAAGCAAAGAAGATATTCAAGCCGAACTTGATAACAATGCACAGGGTATTTTAGGTTATGTTGTGCGTTGGATTGACCAAGGTATTGGTTGCTCAAAAGTACCAGACATCAACCATGTAGGCTTGATGGAAGACCGTGCCACACTCCGTATTTCAAGCCAACACATGGCCAACTGGCTGTATCATGGTGTTTGTTCTGAAGAGCAAATTAGAAAAACCATGGCACGCATGGCGAAAGTCGTTGATGGCCAAAATGAAGGTGATCCTGCTTACAAAAATATGGCTGATTCAGCCGAAACCTTAGCGCAAAGCGTTGCTTATCAAGCAGCGTTAGCCCTTGTTTTAGAGGGAGTTAAACAACCTAGTGGTTATACTGAACCATTATTGCATGCGTTCCGTATAAAATATAAGTCGTTAAATTAGCCACTACACAACTCTCCTTCGAGTTTCATGTGTCGTTCATAGCAGCCTAAGGGCTGCTTTTTTTTGACTAATATCAATTGAACTCATAACGACAGTGAATACTCATCATTCACGGCATAATAAAAATCTATTAAAAAAGGGGCATTTGTTACCAAATGCCCCTTTTTACGTACTAATACGTACTAATTTTTTTAAAATTAGTTTTTGACAATCGCATTGTGATAAACGTTTTGCACGTCATCACAGTCATCAAGCATAGAAATAAACTTTTCAAAGTTTGCGATATCATCTGGATCAGTGATGTCAGTATGAACTTGTGGAACAAACGTAATTTCGTCTACTTCAAAGTTAATACCTTCAAATGCTTCTTCAAGGGCTGTTTTTGCTTTGTAGTACTCTGTATGTGGAGCGAAAACTGACACTTTGCCATCTTCTACTTCTACATCCGTTACGTCTACATCAGCCATCATCAGCGCTTCAAGTACAACTTCGTCGTCATCACCTTCAAAGCCTAAAACAGCTAAGTGATCGAACATATGCGCTACACAACCCGGTGTGCCAATTTTTGAATCTGTTTTTGTAAACGGTAAACGTACATCTTTGATAGTACGGTTAGGGTTATCAGTTAAACAGTCTACAATTACCATACAGTTACCAGGGCCATAGCCTTCGTAACGTGCTGGAGAATAGTCTTCCCCTGCTCCACCGGCTGCTTTTTTGATTGCATTATCGATTACGTGTGCTGGAACTTGGTCTTTTTTTGCACGCTCAATAATACGTTTTAGCGCTTGGTTAACTTCTGGATCTGGTTCGCCATTTTTAGCAACAACGTAGATTTCTTTACCGTACTTAGAATTTACTTTAGTTTTTGCATTGGCTGTTTTAGCCATGGCGTTTTTGCGGACTTCAAATGCTCTGCCCATCTTATGCCTCTATGAATACATTTGATAATTGCCGATATTTTAGCAACTCATGACGGCTTGGGCTAGTACTAGGACATTTAGAAAAATAAAAAACTAACAATAAATCTCAGGAAAAATTAAAAACAAGGCTATTTAACATAACACCTTATTTTCTTGGAATGAGTCAACCAAAGTAGGTAGTTCTGAAAAATGATGCATTACATAATCGGCCTGATTCGCATACTCAGGAATTTCATCTGGTGCGTACAAGCAAGCACGCATATTGGCATTATGCGCAGCCTGAATATCAAATAAGTAATCGCCAACATATAGTAACTCAGACTGATCAAGCTCCCATAGTGTAGCAATCGCATTCAAGGCACTTGGATCAGGCTTAGCTGGCGCATCAGAGCGAGTCAGCACAGTTTCTATTGGTAAGGGATTATTCTTTAATTTAATAGCGGCTGCACGGTCGTAGTTACGAGTTACAATCGCCATCGGGATATTATTTTCTTTCAGCCTAGTAATTGCCTCAGCAACACCTGGCAATAAATGAGCGTGTTGTGCATCTATGAGTTCATGCTGATGGACTATGTTCATCGCCTCTTCACGCATGTAAGGCGAAGGTAATGATGCAATGTAAGCAAGTAAGTCATTCTCAACAGGACAGCCTACCTGCGCTTTGATAAGCGAAAAATCCAACTCTGATGAAACCAAAGTACCATCTAAGTCAAAGATTACACCACGGATATTGTTGTCATGGATAGTCATATAAATCCCTGTATATGAGAGTTGGGAAAATTTTGAAGCCCATTAATAAGATAGTTTACGAAATGGGTTAATTAAAGGATCAAAGGATTAAAAAAGTAACTTTTTTAATCCTTTAGTATAAGAAAATTATGGTTCAACAGGCTCAAACCTTGCCTCAAGCCAAGTGTCATCTTGACTAAACGTAAGAGTTTTAACTTTACCTTTGCCTTCAATGTTTACCATATTTACTTGTGCTGGCCATAGGTCACGAAGTGCTCCGTTGCTCATACGAATACCATGAATTCCCTCTGGTATCGTGACTTCTTGATAAACCCAAAAGAATTTACCATCAACTTGCGCACCCACATCTTTAAGTTCAAGTGGTTTGCCACCTAAAGTTTGTAGAGCAATATGTGACTCAACATAATCAGCAAAACGCTTTTGATCTTCTTTATTACTTAAGATATCAGCATTGCCGTCAAACAAATGTTCAACGGCGTGTTCTGTATCATGTAAATAAAAACGATGCATCAGCTCTATGTTGTTAGTCCGTTTGTTAAATAACACGGTAGTCACAGACGCTTTTAACTGGTGCGCCATAGTTGGCGCACTCAGTAATAGAGCAAGAATAATGGCTGTAAAGCGCATTATTGTTGCTCCTCAGCATCTTTTTCGTCGTCTTTTTTCAGCTCAGTTTTAATATCTTGCATGATATCGCGGCTAACTTTCGCTTTACTCTTCTCACGTTTGTACACTTCGATACGCGATGGAATAATACGACGCGGGTAGTTGTTGTTTTCTACATCAACATCCGCTGTTTCCCAGCGTGGATCGACTGTAACAGACACTAGGTTTTTACCTTTTTCTGTAACAATTAGCTTTTGTACATGCTTGTGGTTACGACGCCAGATTTCAGCCGGAATGTACTGCTCTTCTTTCGTACCATCTTCATAAGTAAGCTCAAGTAAGATAGGCATGACTAAGCCACCTAAGTTTGAGAACTCAAGTACGTAGTAGTTTTTATCTTCTTTGATTGCACGCTCAAACGTTTTACGTTCCCAAGGCTCTAAACCTTTAAGGAATTTGTTATACGCGTTACGCTCTTTGTTAGTTACTGTGAAGCGGTCGTTTTCGTCGTAGAAGTCAGTTACGTCTGGGTTTTCTTCAACCCACAGTTTTTTGCCTTCTTCTTTATTACGTTTTACGAATAACGGCATTGGCTTGTCAGCTTCGATATCACGTAAACGATTAAAGTCGATATCAGGGTTTTTGGTATCTAAACGAAGTTGGTAAACCTTGTCTAGCGAGATATCAACGTGATCTGTGGTATAGAACCAACCACGCCAGAACCAATCAAGGTCAACACCTGACGCTTCTTCCATAGTACGGAAGAAATCAGCTGGAGTAGGGCGCTTGTACTTCCAACGCTGTGCATATTCTTTAAATGCAAAGTCGAATAACTCACGGCCAAGGATCACTTCACGTAAAATGTTAAGTGCAGCAGCAGGCTTAGTATAAGCATTAGGGCCTAAACGTAATACGCTGTCTGACTGAGTCATAACAGGCACTTGGTTTTCAGACTTCATGTATGCAACAACATCGCGAGGCTCAACACCCCAAGGAATTGTGTGGTCCCATTCACGACCAGCAACACCATCTAAGAAGCTGTTAAGACCTTCATCCATCCACGTCCATTGACGTTCATCAGAGTTAACCACCATAGGGAAGTAAATGTGACCTACTTCGTGGATAACAACGCCGATTAAGAAACGCTTTTCTGCTTGTGAGTAAGTACGTGTACCGTCGTCTTGTAGGTCAGTACGCGGGCCATTGAAGGTGATCATTGGATATTCCATACCACCTACAGGACCATTTACAGACTGAGCCACAGGGTAAGGGTAGTCAAACGAGAAGCGTGAATACACTTCCATTGTATGAACAACAGCTTCAGTAGAGTACTTCTTCCAAAGGTCGCCACCTTCTTTCGGGTAGAAAGACATTGCCATTACTAACGGCTGATCTTTACCGCCTTGATGATAGCCTTTTGCGTCCCACATAAACTTACGTGAAGAAGCCCACGCAAAGTCACGTACGTTTTCAGCTTTAAAGTGCCATGTTTTAGTTTTGTTTGTGCCTTCTTTCTCGTTTTCTAACGCTTCTTCTTCAGTCACGATGAAAACAGGGCGCTTAGCATCTTCAGCTTGTTCAAGACGCTTACGCTGTGTGCTAGTCAGAACGCTGCTTGGGTTATCAAGCTTACCTGTTGCCGATACGATGTGATCAGCAGGTACTGTAATTTCTACATCGTAGTCACCAAACTCAAGCGTAAACTCACCGCTTCCTAAGAAAGCTTTGTTAGTCCAGGCTTCATAGTCAGTGTATGCAGCAAGACGAGGGAACCACTGCGCTAATAAAAAGATATCGTTACCATCTTCTTCAAAGTGTTCATAACCTGAACGCGCGCCAACGGCGTCTTCTTCAACAATGTTAAAGGCGAAGTCCATGCTGAACTCAACGTCTTTACCCGGTTTAAGCGGCTCGTTTAAGTCGATACGCATTAAGGTATCTACTACAGTAACTTTAAGCTCTTTTCCGTCTTCGTCTTTAACATTGGCGATTTGATAACCCAGCTCGTTGTCGGCCATGAATTGCTGACGACGTAACTGACCTAAGCTCAATTTAGTTGATTTTGGCTGAGGGTCACCTTGCAATGTTTTACCATTGAAAGTAGATGTCATTTCAGCAATTGAGTCAGATTTAAAGATATTTTGGTCTAGTTGTAACCAAAGGTACTTTAACGTGTGCGGCGAGTTATTTTTGTATTCGATAGTTTGGCTTGCTGTTAAGCGGCGTTTCTTTTCATCAAGCTTTACATCGATGTCGTAGTTTACTTGCTGTTGCCAGTAATTTTCAGCGGGTTCACCGGCTGCACTACGGTATACGTTTGGAGTTGGAAGTGCTTCATCTAGCTGACGGAACTTGTCAACGAATGAGCCTTTAGTTTGCTCAACAGATGACGCCATCACAGCTGAAGATACTGCTAAAGGCAATACCAAAGCACTCAATTTGAGAACTGCTTTTTTCATTGTTAATCCTGTAATTAATTTGCCAGCGTACCATCGCAAACTGCTAACAAAGTTGCAATAAAATAACGATAAAGTGCGGGATTTTTCGGGTAGTATTCGATGTTTTATTGAAGACCTATTTTTCACAAAAAAATTGCCTTGATTAACACCTTGTAAACCCCCTTTACAAAACACTGGTTAATTTTAGTTCAGCACTAATTCATCCCAAAGTATTACAGTTGATAAGTAGATACTCTGCTTAAATTCTAGTTAATGATGAAAGGGTGATTAGATGAAGTTTTATATTGTAAAAAAAGACTCTCGTTTAGCAGCCATTCCTGCTCAAGAATCGATTCTAAACGAGTACAAAGAACGCGGATTTGAATTTGTCGAAGTGATTGCAGCTTGTGATGAGTCAGATGCATTATCTCGCACGAACCCGAGTGTAAATGGGTCTAAAAAGTGGCTAATTTACCCGACTGCACTGGTAATTTTATCCTTAATTGCCATTATTTTTGCAATAAATTAAATTTTGCGACATTTGCTATTGAAATTTACTGCCATTTGTATTTAAAATCGCCCACTTTTTTGATTTTGGGGTCTGCGAAGCATGCATTTTAAACCCCAAAATGTTTGGTAATCAGCATAGAATTCGGTGAGCGTATGGATTTCTATATCCTAAAAAAACAACAAGAACTAATTGCAATTCCAGCGGACGAACAAAATTGTAAGCAGTACCTAGATTCAGGGTATTTTTATATCGACAAAGTAGCGGCATGTAATGAAACAAATGCCCTTAAGATTTTACAAGCTAAGCAAACCAAAGCGCTTAAAGTACCTATGATAATGGCATTGTTAGCATTGCCTATGGTGGTTTTTGCTTGGTATAGCTTAAGTTAACAAACCAGGCTGGGCATCTTGGCTCAGCTTAGGTATATTGACGCTCTTAATAAATAATAAGAGCGTTTAATGAAAGTCCTTCATACATCTGATTGGCATTTAGGCCAACAATTCTACGAGCATTCCCGATTCGATGAGCATCAAGCATTTCTAGCTTGGTTAACCGATACGCTTGTGTCAGAACAGATCGACTTACTACTGGTTGCGGGTGACATTTATCATACGGCAACGCCACCTGCCAGCGCAGAAAACCAACTCTACCAATTTATTAAAACCACTAAGCAGCATTGCCCTGACTTACACATAGTGATTATTGCTGGTAACCATGATTCAGCAAATCGTATTATGGCGGCAAAACCTTTATTGGCTCAGTTTGATACCCATGTTGTTGGCCGCTTTGATAGCAACGCTCCTCATGAAGTAGTACTGCCAATCAGCACAAAAAATGGCGATGCGAATGTTGTTGCTATGCCATTTTTACGTAGCAGTGATTTAAGCAGTTATAACCGCCAACAAGAGCAACCGTTAAGTTACAACCAAGCAGTTGCCCTTGCCTACAAAGATGCATTACAAGCAGCAAGCGAATTACCAAACGCGCCATTAATTGCTATGGGCCACCTGCATGCAAAAGGTGGAGACATCTCATCTGATTCTGAACGTAACTTAGTGATTGGCGGTGAAGATGCGATATCGGCAAGCATATTTACTGATCAACCTGATTATGTTGCACTAGGGCATCTTCATAAAGCTCAGACAGTCGCGAAAAAAGAAACTATTCGCTACAGTGGCACGCCTATGCCGATGTCATTTTCTGAAAGACGCTATCAGCATCAAGTTGTGCTAGTCGAGCTTAGTGACTCAGGTACATCTGTAAACCCCCTTTACATTCCTAGCTTTTGTAAAGTCATGTTGCTACCAGAAAAAGACTGCGTACCACTGAACGAACTCTGTGAGCTTATAAAACAGCTCGATTTAACAGATGAAGATTTAGCGCCATACCTGCGGGTTAAATTGAGCGCCCATGACACTGACACCACTTTTAGAGAGCAAATAGAACAAGCTCTTGAAGGTAAGCAGGTTAAGTTTTGTGGCATTGAAAGAGTACGTCAGCAGGGCAATCAGCAAGACGATGAACAAACTCTATTTGAAGATGTCTCGCAAATTGAAGCGCTAAACCCACATTCACTTTTAGAGCAAGCATTTGCAAACAATAAAGATATGGCAGGGCAGGCGGTGCCAAAAGAATTAGAAGGCTTACTAAGCCAAGTGATCGATGAGTTGAATGCAGAGGACCTACTATGAAAATTTTAGCGATTCGTGTTCACCAACTAGCCTCTATCTTAGACGCCGAAGTCGACTTTAGCGCTTCACCATTAAAAGAAGCAGGGCTGTTTGCCATTACGGGTGATACTGGCGCCGGTAAAAGCACATTACTCGATGCCATTTGCTTAGCGCTTTATAATAAAACCGCAAGGTTACGCGGCGATACAGGCA
This sequence comes from Pseudoalteromonas sp. P80D2, assembly GCF_036680945.1. NCBI lineage: Bacteria > Pseudomonadati > Pseudomonadota > Gammaproteobacteria > Alteromonadales > Pseudoalteromonadaceae > Pseudoalteromonas > Pseudoalteromonas sp. P80D2. Next base: position 87,915 of record NZ_JAZDAR010000029.1, on the reverse strand, counting down.
ATAAAATTGACTTTAACGGCGACAATATCAAACTCAATGACTCGCGAAACTTATTACGCCGCGGGGCAGGGCAGGGCTATGCCGAAGTTGACTTCATTGGCCAAGATAAACAGCAGTACCGAGCAAGGTTAAGTTTTAGCCGAGCGCGTAATAAAGCCGATGGCAAATTACAACCCGCACAACATAGCCTGTACTCATTACCTGATGAAGCCTTAATCGCCGATCGGAGTGCTGCAAGTAAAGAAATTGAGCGTATTATCGGTTTAAGCTTTGAACAGTTCTCACGCGCTGTGCTGCTTGCTCAACATGAATTTGCAGCATTTTTAAAAGCAACTGGGGATGAGCGTGCGCAACTACTTGAATGCTTAACAGGCACCGATAAATTTAGCCGTATTGGTCAGCGAATTTTTGAACGCCATCGTGAACAGCTGCAAGCATTAGAGCAGTTAAAGTTAAGTTTAAGTAACTATCAGGTTTTAAGCCCTGAAGAGGTCGAAACGAAACAAGCAGAACAAAAAGCGCTTGAAGCTAAACTTGCTGAGTTGCAAAAGCAAATAAAACAATTTGAACAGTACCAAGGGTGGTACAAGCAAGCATCTCAGCAGCAACAACAGCTAAACCAGGCAGAGCAAGCAAAGCAAGAGTTACAGCAACAAATGCACGCGCTTGCTGAAAAAGCCACTGAAGCGAAACAAGCCCAGCAATGCCTAGAAATAAAAGATAACCGCGAGCGCGTTACTTCGATTGCTGCTCAACATGGGCAACTTATTAAAAACCGTGAGCAGCTTTTAAATGTTGATCATAAAACATTGATCAAAGACGCTGAGCAAACACTTGAGAAGCAAACCGCGCAACTAAACCAAGCAAAGCAAGCACAAAAAGACGCGCAGCCTATTATTAGCCAGGCCCGTGAGTTAGATAAGCAACTTGCCGTATTAAACCAGCAAGCAGCGGCGCAAAAAGTACAAGCAGAGAAAGCTAAGCACCATCATCAAGAGCTGACTAATACACTAAATAGCCATAAAGCAGAGCAGCAAAAACAGCTCGATCAACAAGCACAAATAAATAGCTATTTAGAAACACATGCACAATGGCAACCATTAGCAAAAGACTGGTCATTCTTTAAAAGTGAGTTAAGCCGCTTTAGCCAGCAACAACGCACGATTAGCCAATCACAGCAAAACGTAAAAGCTCTTCAACCTAAAATTGATGAGCAGCAAGCAGCCGCGCAGCAGTGTAAAACTCAATACCAAGCCCTTGAGCAAGAAATTAAGCGCTTAGTTGATCAGGATACCGCCTTTAAATCGAGTTTAAACACCCAATCAATGGCGGATATTGATGCGGGGCTTGAGGCGATTAAACACCTGATTGAAAAGCGCCAAGTGTGGCAAACTAATCATCAGCAGTTAAAAAATTGGCAAACCCAGCTAAACACATTAAGCCAAACTGAGCAGCAACTACAAACAGCATTAAAAGATGCGCAGCAAGGGGCAGAGCAAGCGCAGCAGCAGGTTTCGCTTTGTGAGCAAAGCTTACAACAAGTGCAATTAAGAGCCAGTGAAGGGGTCAGCCAGTTACGTGCCACCTTAAAAGCAGGGGAGCCGTGTGCTGTATGTGGCTCAAAAGAGCACCCCTTTATGCATGAAGAAATGGTTAACGAGCAATTTAGTCAACTTATTAACGACTTTACCAACCAACTAACTAACGCCAAACAGCACTTAAAAGCTCAGCAAGCATTACAGCAAGCTAAAAGTAATGAGCTGGCGGCATGCAGCCAACAGATAAGCTCGTTAACTGGGCAAATCTCAGAGCTGAGCGCTCAACAACAGAGCCTCAAAGAAACCATGGCAGCTAATCGTACTGAGCTAAATGATTTAACCGAAGATCAGTTAAACGAGCGTCAGCAACAGCTAAGCTTGCAAAAACAGCAGTACTACAAAACCCTTGAACAGCAACAGCAGCTGCAAAACACGCTTTCGGCTAAGCAAGCTGAGTATAATCAGCAAGGGCAAGCGCTACATAACAAAGAGCAGCAGTTAAACGAATTACAGCAACAGCTGAATAATCAGCAAACACGCTTAAACGAGCTCAATGATGAGTATCAGCAGCTTTATACGACACTGAATCAACAGTTCACTAGTGCACCTTGGTGGCAGGCACTCAATACACAAAGCATTTCTTTAGAGAACATTGCAGAGCACGTTGAGGCTTATCAAGCTTCGCTGCAAACGGCAGATGAGCTTAAAACTAGCTTAAAAGCCATTGAGCAGCACCTTGCACATGTAACTCCGCAGCTAAACGAAGCACATACCTCCTTAACTCAGTGCAACGAGCAACTAAGCCAAACTCAAAACGAACTCACGCAGATAAAATCAAAGCGCGAGGGCTTATTTAGTAACGCGGCGATATCGGTAGATGAGTTTATAGCAGAGCTTGAAAAGGCGATAGATTCAGCGCAGCAGGCACTGCAACTTGCCCAGACTAACCATAGTAATGCGGTGAAGGCGCGTGACGAACAAGCCATTCAAATCGCCAATATTGACGAGCGTGAAAAAGAGCTCACCGCTGAGCAAGCAGCGCTTAATGAGCGCTTTAGTCTGTGGTTTAACGATTTTAAAGCGCAGCACCCAAGCTTGGATGAGCAAGCCGTTAGTCAGTTATTAACAATAAGCCCCGCTGAAATCAAACAAACTCTGGCAGATTACCACACCGCCGAGAGTAGCTTAAAAGACGCTGAGGCTCTTTTAAAACAACGACAACAAGCGCTGGCTCAGCATCAAAATGATAAGCCAGCTCTCGGTGAAGATGAGCTGCAATTACAGCTTAGTCAAGCCACAGAGCAACAAGTACAAGCGAATAACGCATTATTGCAAGTTGCGACTGAGCTTAAAACCCATCAACAAAATAGCCAAGCGCTGGCTGATAAACAAAAGCAATTGGTTGAACAGCAAAAAAGCTATGAGCACTGGCATTTACTCAATAAGGTGCTCGGGGATGCCAGCGGTAAAACCATGCGTAATTTAGCGCAAACGCAAACTTTAAAAATACTGCTACATTATGCGAATAGTCACTTACAGACACTAAATAAACGCTACAAATTAACAGCCATAGGGCAAACGCTCGATATCGCTATTATCGATAAAGACATGGCCGATGAGCAGCGCTCTGTTAATACATTATCTGGCGGTGAGTCATTTTTAGTGTCGTTAGCACTGGCATTAGGGCTTGCTTCGTTGTCGTCGAATAAAGTACAGATAAACTCTTTGTTTATCGACGAAGGGTTTGGTACGTTGGACAGTGAAACGTTAAGCATCGCGATGGATGCTCTTGATTCACTACAAGCACAAGGCCGCAAAGTAGGGGTTATTTCTCACGTATCAGAAATGACCGAACGCGTAGCCACGCAAGTGCATGTAGCGAAAAAACCAGGTGGTTATTCGACCATCTCAGTTATTTAAAGGATTAGCATGCCAACTTTTAATCACGAAGAAGCAAATCACTACGATGAACGCATTTTGCGCCTAGTTCCAGGTTATGAGCTATTACATCAAGCAACCGCAGCCCAATTAGCAACCACGCTGAGCGATGATGCGTGCATTTTAGTGGTTGGTGCCGGAACAGGTAAAGAAATCATCGAATTAGCGGCGCTGAAACCAAGCTGGCAATTTATTGCTCAAGATATTTCACAAGACATGCTCGATATTGCCGAGCAACAGTTTGGCCAGCATAACATTAGCGACCGCGTGACAGCACACAGCGGTGATATCAACGACATCGACACTCAATGTGACGCCGCACTGTGTTTACTGGTAATGCACTTTGTTGAAGATAATGGCGATAAAAAAGCGCTGTTAAAAGCGATTCACAGCAAACTTAAAAAATCGAGCAACTTATACATTGCCGATTTAATGCGCCCTGAAACCGCTTTTGAGCGCGAATCTCAACTACAGCTCTGTACGCAGTTAGGTTTGACCGAAGTCGGCGTAGAACGCATGCGCCACAACCTAGAGCACGAGTTTTACCCATTAGACCGCATTCGTTTTTCAGAGTTAATGAATGAAACCCGCTTCAGCACCCCAAAACAGTATTTTAAAGTGCTTGGTTTTGCTGGGTATGTGGTTGGGAGTTAGCTCCCGAGCCTAATACCCAGCAGCCTGTCCGTCTTTACGGGTTTCTGATGCGCCGTAATAAACGCCGGTTTTTGGGTCTTTCAATATTGCTTGATAACCACCGTATGGGCCAACCGCGTCTTGTAAAGTGTGGCCTTTTTTCATTAACTCGCGGCGGGTTTCCATTGAAAAACCTGACTCTAAGCTAACAAAACCACCGTCTTCCATAATCTCACCGGTTGGCTGCGATGAACCTGTGTGCAGAATACGTGGTGCATCACCGGCTTCTTGCAGGTTCATGCCAAAATCAATCATGTTGATAAGTATTTGAGCGTGCATTTGAGGCTGTGTGGCGCCGCCCATTACGCCATAACTCATATATGGCTTGCCATCTTTGGTGACAAAAGCAGGAATGATTGTATGAAATGGTCGTTTGCCTGGCTCATATTGGTTCATGTGGCCTTTTTTAAGGGCGAACATTTCGCCACGGTTTTGCAATACAAAGCCTAATTTTGCCGGTGTCATACCTGAGCCCATGCCACGGTAATTACTTTGAATAAGCGAAACCATGTTGCCGTCTTTGTCGGCGGTCGTCATATAAATGGTATCGCCTTCTACTGGGCCTGCGTGGTCACGTTTTGCGGCTTTGTTAGGGTCTATCAGTTTGCGTCTTTGGTCAGCATATTGCTGCGATATAAGTGTTTGTACGGGAATAGTGTTAAACGCTGGATCGGCGTAGTACTTAGCACGATCTGCAAACGCGAGTTTTTTCGCTTCAACAAAGGTGTGTACGTATTCAGGGCTATCAAAGCCCATTGCTTTAATATCGTAACCTTCAAGAATATTCAGAATTTGCTGTGCAGCAATACCTTGGCCATTTGGTGGCAATTCCCAAAGCGTATACCCTCTATAATCGGCGCTCACAGGCTTAACCCATTCACTATGGTGCGCAGCTAAATCTTCATACGATAAGTAGCCGCCGTTTTCTTTCATATAGCGACCAATTTCTTTAGCAATATCGCCTTTGTAAAAGGCATCGCGGCCGCCTTTGGCAATTTTACGATAGGTGTTTGCAAGGGCTGGGTTCTTAAAGATTTCTCCTTTTTCAGGCATAGCCCCATCTGCCATATAAACATCTTTAAAGCCTGGGTATTTACCACGAGCAGCCACACTTTTTTGCATGTAATAAGCAATCAGTTCAGACACAGGGAAGCCATTTTCAGCGTAGTCGATAGCAGGTTGGAGTAAGGCTTTCATTGGTGTTTTGCCAAACTTTTTATGTAACTCAAACCAACCAGGTACCGACACAGGCAAGGGCCCATAAGCAGGAATGTAGTCACCTTGTGCTTTTAAAGTATCAAAAGACAAGCTTAGTGGTGAACGACCTGAGGCATTTAAACCGTAAAGTTGCTTGCTTTTGTTATCCCAAACAATGGCAAATAAATCGCCACCAATTCCACACCCGGTCGGTTCAACCAAACCAAGCACTGCATTTGCCGCAATAGCTGCATCAATGGCATTACCACCGTCTTTTAATACTTGTAAGCCCACTTGCGTAGCTAACGGCTGTGATGTTGCAACCATCCCTGATTGTGCGATGACTTCAGAACGACTAGCAAAGTTATGGCCAGTGATGCGATCGTAAGCTTGAGTGGCGCCTGTTGCGCCTAAGCATACTGCTAGCACTAAGCTTTTAAATAGTGGAGTTGGTTTCATAATTTTTTGCCCTTTTTGTTATTTTTATCACTATAAAAAGCAATTAAAGATGAGGCAATGGCTTTGCGTTCTAGCGCGAAAAATCACGATTGACTTCAAAAATAAGAAAAACAGCGGCTAACTTACCTAAAACCAATCCAATTTAGTAAATAGCAGAACCATTTAAGCACTGCTGTGCAACTGTCAATGTTTCGCCGTGAGAGTGCATATCCTCTGCTACAAACTGATCAACAAGAGGGTCAATCAGGTTTTCTTGCTTCATGGTATCGAGGGCCTGTTGCAGCTTAGTGACCACCTCTGGCGATGTATTTTTGTTAAGTGCTAAGTAATTACCCACTAAGGCAGGGTGCTTTAACTCAAATACCGGCGTGACTTGGTCTGGGCTCATACCTACATTCATCAACTGTGATGAAAGAGTGAGAGAGGAGCCAATCAGCAAGTCATGCTTACCTTGCTTAAACATTTTTAGCTCTTCAAACTTTTTTGAGTAAGTTAAAAATTGCTGGCCTTCAGTAAGGCTAAAATCAGCAAGAACGGTTTGATAAACATCACCACGAGATACGCCAATGGTGTAGTTTTGCAACGACTGTGTACTTGTCACTTTAATGTCGTTGCGAGCATTTAAACGGTATAAACATGAATGTCCAGATACCAAAGGACCAACCCAGTAAAATTGAGTTTCTCGCTTTGCGGTGCGTGAAGTAGAATAAATTCCAGCATTGGGTTGGGCGAGTGTTAGTGACATTGCGCGCTTCCAAGGCAATACACTAAACGTACAGCTCAACTTGGCTCTTTCGCACAAAGATTCCATGATTTTGGTGTTAATACCGGTGAGTTGATTGTGCTGCACAAAGTTATAGGGAGGGAATACTTCGGTGTATAAAGTCAATTGTTCTGCACTCGTCATGGCAGTGCTGGCAGTGAATAAACTCACTATTGTTAAATGCTTAAACATCGCTCTTAACTCCAGTTTTTGCAGGTTATTCTGGTTTAACAATTCGACTTAACTGCTTTTGCAGTGTATTTAAACAAAAAGGCTTAATGATAAAACCGTTCACTTTTGCTGTGATCATCTCGCTTACTGTTTGTTTACTGTCTTCGCAGGTTACCATCAATACAGGTAAATCACTTAGGACTGGGTTTTCACGAATATGATTAAGCAAACATTTGCCATCCATTTTCGGCATATGCAAATCAGTAATCACCAGATCAAAGCTGTGTTTTTCTAGTAAATCAAACGCTTGAGCGCCATCAGTCGCCTCCGTTATATCCTTATATTCAAGCCTACGCAACATGTTTATCAACACATGGCGCATAAGTGGCATATCGTCAACGACCAGTATTTTCATCTAAAGTACTATTAAGTATTACAGTATTTAAAGCTTAGTTTGCTAACTCAATAACGCAATAAACCAGAAACTAAGAAAAAATATCTGCAACAAGCTGGCTAAGTCGTGCAATTTTAATATTGCTCAATTGGCGGTAATCAAAATAGGGGCAAACAATCACTTTATCTGATTTACTAATAGCAAATTCATCGTCAAGCCAAGTTAGCTGGCAATGCAAAAGCCCGTCATTTATAAGCTGCTTAGCATGAGTTCTCCCTGCAATTATATGTAATTGCTCTGGTTTGCCTAATATCGGTGGGCTAAACAGTAATGCAGTTTGGCTATGTGTTTGCAGTAGTTGTTCATCGCGAAAGCTCTGCCAATCAGGTGCTCTTTTTGCAAAATCATAATATTCACTTGGTAGTGCAAACAGCACTTTACCATACACGTTAAAAACTTTGCGCCAACCATTTCCACATGCTTGGTTTATTTCGTTTATTTGGCCGGGTTGCATTGCATGCAAATGGTCAAGCTGTTGCCAAGCAGGCATCGGTGGGCGCTTTTCTATATAAACAGCGACTCTAAAGGCTTCATCACCAAAACCCTGCAGTGGCATACTTTTAACGACACTCATGACTTTTTAGCGAGGATTCGATCTAGGTTATTTGCAAAGTTTTGGCGGTCAGCTTGGCTTAACGGCGGCGGGCCACCGGCCATTTCAACGCCACTTGAGCGCATTGTTTCCATAAAATCACGAACATTTAAACGTGAGCGAATGTTTTCAGTCGTATACAACTCACCGCGTGGATTAAGCGCTTGGGCACCTTTTTCGATAACTTCAGCAGCTAAAGGAATATCACCGGTGATCACCAAATCATTTGGCTCGATGCGCTTAACAATTTCGTTATCGGCAATATCAAACCCAGAAGATACCTGCAAACGGCTAATAAACTTTGAGGGTGGCACTCGCATCGCATGGTTCGCCACTAATGTGGTAAAGGTTTGTGTGCGCTCTGCGGCACGAAACAATATTTCTTTAATAACGACGGGGCAGGCGTCTGCATCAACCCAAATCTTCATGCTGTTCTCAATCTTTAATTTTAGACATTAATAGTTTACCGTAATTGAACTAAATTAGTGCTATTAACGTATTAATTTGTTTAATTTTTAAAGGGAGTAAAAACGTGCAAACATCATTAAAGTTAATCGGGGTTTTATGTATCACAGCCATTTTATCTGCTTGTACAGGCGTGCCAGACAACATCAAACCCGTCGATAATTTTGAGCTAAACAAATACACAGGAACCTGGTACGAAATTGCACGTTTAGATCATTCATTTGAACGCGGCCTTGAGGGCATTACCGCTGAATACTCAATTAACCCTGATGGCAGTGTAAAAGTTATCAATAAAGGTTACAGCGCCGAAGATAAAGAATGGCAGCAAGCTGAAGGTAAAGCGAAGTTTGCAGAGCAACAAGACATTGGTCACTTAGAGGTATCATTCTTTGGGCCATTCTATAGCTCATATGTAGTGTTTGAATTAGATAAGCAAGACTATCAATACGCTTATATTACTGGCTATAACAAAGAGTATTTATGGTTTTTGTCGCGCACTCCTAACGTTACTGAACAGCAAATGCAGGACTTTATAAACACAGCAAAAAAATATGGTTTTAAAACAGACGAACTTATTTATGTTGACCATGAGAGCTTGTAAAGGGGCTTTACAACTGTCTTTAAACTATCACGAATTTGCAACACAACTGTAATGGATGCTAGGCAAACTTAGCGTCGTTAATTTGAAACAACATGTGATCCCCCAATTTAATCCCCTGCTTGGGTAGGCATTGCCTACCCATTTTTTTATTACTTAATTAAGCACTATTGCGAATTGGTATCAGATCAGTTTTTTACTAACTACACTACAAAATCATCACCGAAAAGCCACTCAACAGCAAAACAGACATAGTTAATACACTGACATGCTTTACCCATGAAACAGTAAAACTGTATAAAATCATGAGCATAAGTACACTTAAAGCCATATAACCGCAAAATAGCAATGCGCCGTACCCAGCATCTGACAGCACGCAAAGCACCAAACTTAGTAAAATACTGATCCAGCCGCTGAATAAAAAGCTACTTCGCTGTTTTTCGGTTAATTTCTTTTTAAATACATCACGGAAATGATTGAATTTTGCAAGTGCAAAACAATTAAAGCCTAAAAAGCAGAGACTAAATTGCAGTAACTCCATCATCCTTGTTGCTCCTTTAACAGCCTGTTTTTATTTAATTTAGTCTTATTTGTAGCGGTTTTATGGCTAGGTATTTTTTTGCTTTGTAGTAAAAACAGCAGCCCAGCACAAATAAACGCACTATCAATACCTAATAAGGCCCACTGCTGAGTTAGTAAATACGTGATCCAATTACCATCTGTTGTCAACGCATTTACCACAGGTACTAATAAGCAAGCAGCAGCGTTAAGCCAAGCACTATAGCGCCAGTGGCGTTTTTCTCGGCCGATCACAGCAACGATTAGCATCGCCAGCCAAGCTAAGAAAAACACGAGTATTTCTTTATCGGCACGCCCGGCTAACCCTAAAGGTAATAATCGATTAGCAATGAAGAACGCTGCGGTTGCAATTGGTAAACCCATCAGGGTGGCTAAATTTAGAGTCTCAACGAGCTTAAGCCCAAAGCTTGGTTTTTGGTCTGCTTTGAGCCTCTCGCGTAAGCGTTTTGCCCACATGATGCAGCCTGTAGCTATCATGGCACAGCCAGCTACGCCACAGAAAAAATACAACCAACGCAGCAACGGCTCGGCTAAACGACCACTATGTAATGCTGTCATTGAGTCATAAAACTGCGCCGAAGCGCTCCAATCTTCGCCTGAACTGGCTTCAAGCTCACCTGTTACACCACTAAATAAGTAGCGTGGTCCGTTATCTACAACCTCTTTGCCGGTTGCCAAATAAACCACGATTTGTGAGGTCGCTGTATTGGCATTTCTAACAAACACGTAGCTAATGTCGGCATTCGGTGACTTAGTATAAATCTGATCTAACACATCTTTGATTGCCACCATAGGGCGCTGCTCTTCACTGGGCTTTGCACGTTTATTAATAGGCAATGCCTCATCAAACATTTGCCTTAAGCCATTTTCATATACAGTCTCGGCAGGGTAGGGGAACAGCATAAATATAAGCGTGATAATCCCCGTGTAGGTGATCATAATATGAAATGGTAATGCCAGCACCGACGAAACATTGTGTGCATCGAGCCAACTTCGGCTGCCTTTGTTTGCTCTAAAGCTAAACATATCTTTAAAAATACGTTTGTGGATCACGATGCCTGTTATAAGCGCTACCAACATAAATAATGAGGCTAAACAAACAATTATCCGTGCAGTAAATACATCTATGTAATGTAAATCAAAGTGTAAGCGATAGAAAAAGTTACCCCCCTTAGTTTCCCGAGGTTCGGGTAATTGCTCTAAGGTATTAGGGTCTAGATGTGTATAGTTGAAAGGTGCACGGCGCTGACCAGGCTGTTTAGGCTCAGCAAACCCATAGCTTAAAACAGGGTTACGCGGCTCAGGTAAGTTTATCCGCCAAGATAATGAATTAGGTGCCTGTTGCTGTAATTGCGCAAACACATAATTAATTTGCTCAGCTTGAGACTGAACCCGTTGTGCTTGATGCTGCACATGGTGCGTTTCAGGTTTGGCCCAAATAGTGATTTCATCTTTAAAAAAGCTGATGGTGCCAGCAAAAAAGATTAAGAACAGTAGCCAGCATACCAGCAAGCCAACCCAGGTATGAAGCCAAGTCATTGAGCGGAAAAAGCTCTCTTTCATAACCAATCCTTAATTAATGAAAGGGCCAGCAATTGCCCACCAGTTGTTAGTAAAATAGTGATCCAAACAGTCTTTAAAGACTTAACTGCAAACACCCAAATAAACACACAACAGTAAAAAAATACCGATAGAGTCGTGGTTAACAGCACGCTGTCGAGTTTATTAAGTGGTAATAACACAGCTAGTAATGAAATAAGCACACTGGTAAAGGCGTAACCACCAATGATGGCTGCAACGAAACGCAAAAACACAGCAACACGATAAGATAGACTCACAGAGCGATTTTTAGCTGTATTTTTAGGGCGATTGGTAGTCACTGCATCTAATGATTGAGAATGCATGATAATCCCTTAAAAAATAACACGAGAAGAAAACCCCGTATTATATCGCCGACAAACAGAAAAGATAGTAGTTATCATTTGCATACACGTATTAAATAATGAAACAAAACCAACTAACTCGATCTGTTAGTAAAATAATGATCTGCTAGCTTTGTTCTGTGCAATATCATATGGTGTTAAGTAAATAAAAAGGGAGCTGCAATGAAAACAATAGGCTTAATCGGTGGCATGAGTTGGGAGTCTACACAAAGTTACTACCAGCTTTTAAATCAAGGTATTAAAAACAAACTTGGGGGGTTGCATAGTGCCAAGATAGTTCTCGTTAGCCTCGATTTTGCCGAAATAGCTATGCTTCAACAGCAACAAGATTGGCCACAGATGGCCGAGATACTCATTAAAGCCGCTAAGCAAGTTGAAGCTGCGGGCGCGGATTATTTATTAATTTGTACCAACACCATGCATAAACTTGCTGAGCAAGTACAAGCGGCGGTTGCAATTCCTTTGTTACACATTGCAGATGCAGTTGGTGAAAACCTGATCCAACATAACTTTAAAAAAGTGGCTTTGTTGGGCACCCAGTTCACTATGGAACAAGACTTTTACAAGCAACGCCTAGCTGATAAATTCGCCATAGATGTGTTAATTCCTGATACACAGAGGCGTGAAACAGTGCATCGAGTGATTTATGATGAACTATGTAAAGGCATCATCAGCCCAGAATCTAAAGCTGAGTATTTAACCATTATTGATGATCTAACTCAGCAAGGTGCTGAAGCCATTATTCTTGGTTGCACCGAAATAGCGCTGTTAGTTCAACAATCAGATACATCTATTCCATTACTTGATAGTACAGCACTTCATTGCGCTATGGCGCTTGAGAATAGTTTAAATTAGGAGCACACCATGTCGAACCACCATAGCTTAAATTATGTTGAATTTGCTGCTAAAGATTTAGCCGCAACAAAGGCATTTTTTCATCAGGTTTTTAAATGGCAATTTACCGACTATGGCCCTGAATACACGGCTTTTAGCGCTGAATCAGCGGGCCTTGATGGCGGTTTTTATCAAGCCCCATTAACTAGCTTAACCAATAATGGCGGCGCGCTACTGGTGCTTTATTCAAATAATATTAAAGAGACTCAAGCACAGGTAGAAAAACACGGCGGCACAATTATTAAACCCTTGTTTGATTTTCCTGGAGGCTGTCGTTTTCACTTCACAGAGCCAAGTGGTAATGAGTTAGCAGTTTGGTCAAAGCAAGCATAGATCATATTTTTACTAACTCATGAGTACTCAATCATTATTAGAACAAGTTAGTAAATGCGTGATCTGCGAACCTCATTTACCACTCGGAGCGCGGCCCGTTATTCAGTTTAACCCACAGGCTCGTATTTTAATTGCTGGTCAAGCACCAGGAATTAAAGTGCATGAAAGTGGCAAACCTTTTAATGATGCAAGCGGGCAAAGGCTTCGATGTTGGCTTGGTGTAACGAGTAATGAGTTTTACGATGAGCGCAATTTTGCTATCTTGCCGATGGGCTTTTGTTACCCGGGCAAAGGAAAATCAGGTGATTTACCGCCAAGAAAAGAGTGCGCGATTGCATGGCGTGAAAAACTCTTAGCGCAACTTAATAATATTGAGCTCACCATTATCTTAGGTAAGTACGCGCAGGCATATCATTTACCCCACACTAAGCAGCTACCTTTAACTGAGTTAGTAAAATCGTGGCGTGAATATTGGCCAAATTACTTGCCACTTCCTCACCCAAGCCCTCGCAATAATATCTGGCTAAAGAAAAATCCGTGGTTTGAGCAACAAGTATTGCCTGAGCTTAGTAGTAAAATACGTGCAATTTTAGCAAGGTAAAAAATGGAAAATAACTTTTTTGCTGAAAACGGCTACTACCATGTAAAGGGCCTTTACACAGAGAGTGAGCTTAGCAAGGTAAGGCCAATTCTCGATAAATTTCATCATCACTGGTTGCAAGAAAACCAATCTTTTTACCAATCCAGAGGGATTAATAGCTCAGGTTTGACTGGTGCTGCATGTTTAAGTGTTGAGGAAAAGTTTACTCTTTTTGAGTTTGTCAGCGCCAACACACTATTGAAACAGGTTAAGGGTATTGTTGCTGAGCCCCAGTTTATGAATACTCAACTATTCTTTAACCCTTACAACCCTAAACAGGCAAATTATTGGCATCGCGATATGCAGTATCACTTAGAGCTTGATGCGCAAAAGGCCGCTCTTAGCGGCCCTGAAGTGTTGCATTGCCGCGTTGCTTTTGAAGATGAGCCGGGAATAGAGCTAATACCAAGCAGCCATAAAAACTGGGATTCAGATGAAGAATTAATAGTTAGATTAGAACAGCAGGGCGCTCGAAATAGTGACTCACTAACTCGTGGTAAAAGTGTAGCACTCAAAAAAGGTGACTTACTCATATTTTCGGCAAATATGATCCATCGGGGCTTATACGGTATGAATCGTTTCGCCCTAGATATTTTATACTTTGAACGTCACCCAAGCCTTAATGAGTTTGTACAAACTGGATTTTTACCAACTGCACAACAAAAGCAGCATCTAAAAAACCCTATGGTATTCAAGTAAGCACAAAAAAGCGGCTTCTTAGCCGCTTTCTTTATTTTATTGTGCAGTTACTGCAACATTGCGAACAATTCTTTTAACTGCGGCATATACTGCTTAACTAAGTTAACGTTACTTTCGCTAACATTTGCTGTTGCAGTACTTGCTTTAACACCTTCTAAAGCACCTGCCATTGAGCGAGTCCCCGCATCAGATGAAGATGCTGTAAGGCTTTGTAAACCACTCATTGCTTGATTTACACGTTGCTTGTTCTCTTCTGACATACCCGCTTTAAGGTTTTCTAAATACGCCATTGATACCTCTGAGCCAACAGTAACTAACTGCTCAGGTGTGAAACCATATTGCTTGGTCAGGGCTTCAAACTCTGTGTATAGCTCGTGATCTTTAATGTGGCCTAATGCATCCATTACTGACGAACTGTCAACACCATCAGAACTACCTAGCATACCACCGAGATTTACAGTATCTAATTCAGACTGATTTTGTGACCAATTGACCACAGCAGGTAAGGCTTTTATATAACGCTGTAGCTGGCTTTCAGTAATATCTTCTGCGAAGCTAGAAAAACTCATCGCAAGTAGGCTCATAGAAATAAGTAGTGCTTTCATCGTGATCTCCTTTCTTTCAAAATGGTTAGCAACCGGCGCAAATAGTCGAGCTATTATGTTTAGCCAATTACAAATGTTACAATACCTTTTTTACCATAGCTAACTGAACCTGATGTTAATTATTTCTAATACCGTCAAAATTGATGAATGGGAACTCGACTTTAGTGCGATCCGCTCGCAAGGCGCTGGCGGGCAGAACGTCAATAAAGTAGCTACAGCTATTCATCTTCGTTTTGATATTAATCGCTCAAAGTTACCTGACTTTTACAAACAACGTTTACTTAATTTAAATGATTCTCGAATTACCAAAGAGGGCGTTATTGTCATAAAGTCGCAAAGTCATCGCACGCAAGAAATGAACAAAGAAGATGCGCTTAATCGTTTGAAAGAATTAATCATTAATGCAACACAAATACAAAAGAAACGAAGAGCAACAAAACCAAGTAAAAATTCTCAGAGAAAGCGCATGGACTCTAAAACAAAAAGAGGACAAACAAAAGCATTAAGAAAAAATGTAAAATTCTAACTTTCACATCAGAAGATCGTGTCAAAAATAAGCAGAACTGTAAAGAAGTGTAACTTGTTAACAAAGTTAATTGATGGTTAATCCTGCCGCGTCTATAATAGTCATACAATCTCACCATTAATGAAGGAGCCGCGTATGGGCCAGAAATCACGCATTGTTGCCGCTGCAATGATAACGCTGTCAGCTTTGCCTATGTCGAGTTTTGCTGTAGATTCATGGCAAGCCGGAAGCGCGTATCCGCAAGGTAGTGAAACCTGTTACAACGAAATTCTTTATAAAGCCAGATGGTGGGCAACCCCAGGAGAAGAGCCTGGCAGTTCACAATGGGGCGCTTGGGTTGCAGATGTCGCCTCAAAAACCTGTGTACAGAGTGTCGTAAAGAAACAAGACGATTTACTTAAGTCTCTACCTACAATTTTCGAACCAAATATCAATAAAAAAGGGAGTTCTGATTAACTCCCTTTTTTAATCTTTAATCAAACGTGTGATGCCTAGTCATTGCAAAGCGATTTAAGATGTGATGCATTATATACACCGCACATAAGCTCAATAGTATGGCCACAGACACCGACGAAAAACGATAGAGCGCACTGTAAACCAAATCTTGCCCCGGCCCTAATGACTGGCCAAACAAAATACCAAATGTGGTGATAATACCAAAGCCAACACCCGGAATACCGCCACCAATTATGTGATAACGACTAAAGATAAAGGTCAAAATCCACAGAATTAACGCAGGAAATATCAAAATATCTGTATGGTTATACAAAAATAACTGTGCCACTAACGCTAAGTTACAACCGATTAGGGTGCCTATCGCGCGCTGCCATGCAGCCATACCTGCCGCTTTCCAGCACAATGAAAATAATATCAGTACCGAGGCTGCTTGAGCGGAGATAGAGTCTTGTAAATCAAATACCTGAAATACAACAAATGATAAAGTCGCGACGGTTGAACAAAGTAATACTTCGTGGCGTATACTTTCTTTTGCTTTCTCTGGCATTACCCGACCTTGGCGTGGTGCAACATCAGGGAATAAACCATGCATTAGCATCGAAAACAGCACAGTTACGACAACTGCAACAGCGTTACTAATGATCAGCGGATAAATACTGACACCACCGCCGGTGTAGGTCGAAAAATGTAATTGAATCGACAAACTCACCACCGTTGTGGCGCCAAATAAAAAGTTAGCACCACGGCTCATTTGATAGAACAAAAAGGCAAAGGCTATAAAGCTCATCATTGTCATTACAACAGGCAAGTGTGCAAACAGCCCTTGCACAACCAGCACAAATAGCGCACTGAACACCGCGCCTGCGTAAAACTGACGAATAATATGCATGTTAAGCACAGGCACTAAACCGAGTAGTAGCATAGGATAAACAGTAAAAAAGATACCATTCGGCCAGTTCATCAATTTTGCCAGTGAAAACCCTAATGCTGAGCCCGTAGCAATGCGTAGTGCTTGGCGTAAGCCATTACCATCGAGTTGCAATACTGACATAACTCACCCAGCCTTAGTAAATGAAGTGCAGAACACTAATAAAGCGAATTTGCATGCTTGCAAACCAACTGCCAATGCTAGAGTCAGGCAAAAGCTGTACGGTTGCACGCGCACCACTTGGAAATTTTGCCAGCATCTGGTGTTCATCTAGCTTAATATGGATACGTTGACGCTGTGCATCTCGTACCCAACGGTTGCTGCTTTCAGTGGCACTGAGTAAACCGTTAGCATTAAGCTGGCCATCACTCACACCCGCTTCAAAACTAACAATTTTGCCTGTAAACACTTTGCCCGGTAGCGCATCAAAGCTGACTTTTGCAGTGCTACCAATTTGAACGTGAGCTAAAGACTTTTCACGAAAATCAGCCACTAAATCAGCTTTATTAGCAACAATCGCCATTAACGGCTGGCCCTTATTAGCATAGGTACCCGGTGTTACCTGTAAGTTTGCTGTTTTACCGTCGGTATCAGCTGTCACTGTGGTGTACGACAGGTTTAGTTTCGCTTGTTCAAGCTGGTTTTGAGCATGACGAAGCGCTAAATTGTCATCCCCTATTTTACCGCGCGCTAATTTAGCCTCGCTAAGCTGGGCTTCAATTGCAGCCACATTGGCTTTGCTTGATTGATAGTTCGCATTGATAGTTTCGTACTCTTGCTCTGAAATAGAACGCTTTTTCAATAGCGACTCACCGCGTTCAAACAGCAACGTTTGCTCATGTAGCTTAGCTTGAGCAGCCGCTAACTGTGCTTCTATTGCCTTCACACTACTATCTAAACGTTGGTTTTGTAGTTTTGCATCATCATATGCAAGTTCAGCTTGTTGCACGGCAAGCTCAAACGGCTCATCGTTAATCTTAAACAAGGCTTGCTGTTTTTCGACGGCTTGATTATTAGTCACTAACACGTCAGTCACACGACCACTTACCTGTGGGGTCACTTGCACAACCGGATGATACACACGGGCCTGCGGTGTAACAGGCATATACAAATCGGCAATCACAAAATATAAAAATAAAACAATAAAACCCGCTAAAGAGATTTTTACGTAACGGGCAAACTTTTGATCTGGTGTCATAACGTTACTTATCTCCTGAATAATGACGGATACACTGACGAGCATTCTGTTCCATCTGAATTAAGCCATGCGCCATGGTATCGAGTTGCTCAGTGGTTAAATCGGCATAAAGGTGCTCTTTCACATCGGCAATAATCACCTGCAATGTGTCTAACAATTGTAGACCTTGCTCAGTGAAGTACAGACGTTTACTGCGTTTATCTTCAGCGTCAGCTTTACGAGCAATAATCTCTTGTTGCTCAAGCTGCTTAATAGTGCGAGTTAGTGAAGGCATTTCAATGCCTAAGCTATTTGCCAACTCTTGTTGCGTACAACCTTGGTTTAAATGAAACAGGTGCATCATCGCAGTCCAGCGAGATTGAGTAAGGCCTAAAGGCTCAACCGCCAAAGTGACAGCATCGCGACATAAACGATGCACACGGCCCATACTGCCGCATAATGTTAAATCAAGAGTTTCGTGAAAAGGGGGAGTGGAAGACATGATGCGCTCCATTTACTTAGCATGCTAACTATCTTAATATAGTTAGCATGCTAAGTAAATATTGGTGCAATTAATAAAATAGATAGCTGCGTTCGATAAAAGCGAACAACAGCAAAAGTTATCTGATAGATAACACTATTTAGCAATTAACTCTTTGATATGGCTTTCATAGAGGTCTAATTTATCAGCAACAAATCCTGTGTGTTGGAATCGTACTATGCCTTCTTTATCAATTAAAAAGCTGCTCGGCATCCCTTTAAGTTGGTATTGCCTGCCAATAACAGCGTCTGGGTCATAAATAATATTAAAGTTCACTGCAAACTCAGCTAAAAATGCATCGGCATCACCGCGCTCAACATCAATATTTACAGCTATCACTTCAAGCCCTTGCTGTTGATACTTGCTCTGCATCGCTATAAACCAAGGAAACGAGCGTCGGCACGGGCTGCACCAAGATGCCCAAAAATCGAGTAACACGACTTGCCCTTTGTATTGATTTAATAGTTTAGACAACTGCTGCTGACTTGCAGCTAAAGGTGGGGGAGAAGGGGGCTCTGCCATAGCAGCAGAGCTGGTAAATAAAAGACATGCAATTAAGGCGTATTTGATCATTGATAATTTAATAAATTCGCTGGTGAATATTGGTCAGTGAGCACCTTGGTATCCGCTGGCCAATCTTGATTACCCTTAGTATAAAACAAATGCTCGCTGAGTAACTGCAAATCAACATCGTAAGGGGTTAGCTTATTTGCGAGTTTGTTGACGCGTTCGGCTAACTGTTGCTGGCTAGGCATAGTCTCGAAGCCAGCTAAAATAATGCGATTAGAGTTTTCATCGGTCACAACATTAACAAAGTCACCAAACACATCGAAGTAAGTTGCCGACTCATGCTGGTACAATTTACTCGATGAAAAAGTATTTGCAGCGACAATTCCGCCATCAGCCAAAACACTTTTTACTTCCGCAAAAAACTCCTTAGTGAGGAGGTGCTCAGGGATATAATCGCCGTTAAAGGCATCAAGAATAATCCAATCGTACTTTTGTTTTTTAAGTGCGGCACGTTTAATAAAAATTCGGCCATCTTGCACCTTAGACGTTACGTTATTAGTTTCTACAAAGCTAAAATAATCACGGGCAACTTTTATTACCGCGGGGTCAATTTCGACATTTTCGATATGAGCGCTAGGGTAAAGCTCATGAATGGTATTAGAGAGTGAACCTCCTCCTAAACCTATGATCAATACATTTTTAGGATCATCAATAAATAGTAAGCTTGCGAACGTCATTTTGGTGTAATTAAACACCAGCTTTTTAGGCTCACTCTTATACATACAACTTTGCGTACTTTTACGGGTTTTTTCGTTAAATTTTAAACACAGTAAATCGCCTGTCTTCTCCACTAAAATATTTCGATAAAGCGAGCGCTCTTTATGTATTACTTCGGCTAAGCTGCTAAAAGGCAATGTCATGAGCAAACAAACCATTAAGACTCTAAACATACAGTACGCTCCTTTGTTTTTATTTGACTAACCGCAATTGCAAGCAAACCAAGCGCGCCTAATACCGCTGCAAAGGTTTTAATGATGTCGTTAACATCAAACGCTAACACCATATAAAAAGAGGTAATAATCGTACCAAGCGCACTACCTAGGGTGCTCACAAAATACAAACCACCGGCAACCTGGCCACTTTTTTCATGATCGGTAACCAATAATCGCACTGAGTAAGGTGAGATCATACCGAGTATTGTTGTAGGAATAAAAAACAACGCCGTTGATGCCAGCAACGAGCCGTAACGACTGTCTTCAACATGGGTGAAAATAAAGGTCATAATTGGCTCAGCAAACAATACTATTGGCACCACCATAATACTCGCTACAAAGAAAATGAGACCATATTTAGTTAACGAAGGATTGCGGGTTGAGAGCTTACCGCCAAGTAAATAGCCGAAAGATAAGCTCAACATAAATACAGTGATAATACTGCCCCATATATGCACACTGCTACCAAAGTACGGCGCTAAAATTCGCCCGCCTAAAAGCTCAATTCCCATAATGCAAAAGCCGCTACTAAAGGCTAAAAAGTAGATAAGCGCATTGATTTTATTCATTAAACACCCGCTGATTTTGTTGTTATTTTACCCATCTTAACCTGATGCAGATAAGGATGCCATGACTGTTTTTTAAGCTGTAAAGGCCGTTGACAAAATATAGTCTTTTTAAAATAAATAATTAAAAAGGCTAGGTTAAAGTACATGTGCTCTGGTATTTTACTGGGAACAAATTAAGCAAGGATAAATGCAATGGATCAGCAAGTAACACACATCAATATCGACAACCCAACGACTTTATTTGGCCTCAAAGTTCGCACCAGCAATATTAATGAAATGAGTGGGGAAAGTGCCAAAATAGCGGGCCTATGGCAGCAGTTTTACACAGACATAGCGCCAAAATTAACCCCATCTAGTCAAGTTTATGGCGTGTATACTCATTATGAATCTGATGTCACAGGGGAGTTTGATGTCTTTGCGTGTACTGACATGCAAGTCACATCATCAGAGATAGAACAAACTACACTCGCCACAGGTAACTACCTTCGCTTTAGTGGCAAAGGAGCAATGCCACAAACCGTCATCGATGTTTGGGGCCAAGTTTGGCAGTACTTTAGTAATGAACAGTGCCCTCATATTCGTGCATATAAAACTGACTATGAGTTTTATAAAAGCAGTGAAGAAGTTGAAGTATTCATTTCAGTTGAATAACGCCAACCCCTATTTTTAGTGTAAAGCCCCATTACAGATAAAGCCGCTTATTGCGGCTTTTTGTTTGCTTAATTGGCGTATCTCAGCGCTAATTGTTCTGCTTTAGCATAAGCGTTAGTCAAAGAACGTTGATGTCTTTGGTCGTTAAATTCTTGATACTCACAGGCAATTTCATCAATGTGCTCAGCACCTAAATACTTACTCAAGGTTTTAATGTGCGGCACTAAATGGCTCATACTCTCGCGTATACCACCGACCTCAAAACCAAACTCACCCGTTGAGGTAATAACCAGCAAACGTTTACCTGTTAACAATGGTTGCAAAGGAAAATCCCCCCGCTGCAAGTCAAAATCAAACGTTTTATTGATCCTAACGATTTGATCAAACCATGCTTTTAATTGCGCAGGCATGCCATAGTTATACATAGGCGTTGATATCACTATGGTATCAGCCTTAACTAATTCATTTATCAATTCATCAGATTCAGCCAGTACTTCTTTTTGCTCTAGCGTTAACTTGTTGGCTGGCGTAAACACAGCACCAATCCAAGATTGATTAATAAAGGAAGGTGGATTAATCCCAACATCACGATAAATATACTCAGCTATAGCATTATTTTGCTGTAAATGATTTACAAATTTCTTAGCAATATTTTTAGAGATTGAATCATGATTAGGGTTTGCATTTTTAGCTGAACGCACACTAGCATCAATGTGTAGCAGAGTAGTCATAGTAAATACCTCATTAGTTAATGAGTTGGTATCATCAATAAATAAGGGATATTTAACAAACGAGTTATTATTTACCATAAGTAAGTTATACTCACCTATAAATTTAGGTGGGTTTAACTATGCACATATCATTACAAGCTTTAAAAGCCTTTGAGTCAGCTGCGAGACTAGGTAGCTTTAAAGCAGCCGCCGCTGAGCTTGCGATTACACCTACAGCGGTATCGCACCACATTGCGAACCTAGAAAGCCGCTTAAATATTGACTTATTTCATCGCGAAGTGAGAAAGATTACCTTAACTCCATCAGGCGAGTACCTGAGCCAAAACACAACTAGCGGCTTTAAGCTTATTTTTGCGGCAATAGAACAATTGAGCCAAGCACATAACCAAGTACGCATCACCACAACATCATCTCTAGCAGCCCTAAGATTAATACCCGCTTTAGATGAGCTTTATAGCGAGAAACCACATTTACAGCTTGATATATCAACCAGTGAAACTTTAGATAAGCAACTGCATACCTTGCCTGTTAGGTTAGGAAATAGTGAGGAAGTAAACAAAGCAGATATCATCAAATATGAGCGCTTTGATATGTTTGCGGCAAACGCGCAACAAAGCGCCCCTTGGCTTGATAAACAGGTTACTTTATACACCAGCCAATGGAAAAATAATGCCCTACCAGCCCCACCATTAACGCGGTGGCTCAAAGTAAATAACCTAAGTGATTCATGTTTCAAGGTAAAAACATTCGATCAAGAGCTGTTTGGTATAAATCAGGTGCTCGCCAATAAAGGTGTGGTGTTTTGCTCAAACACCTTAGTACAACCATACCTAGATGCAGGGTTACTAACATCGTTTAATAGCCAAGATGTTGAATCAAAACTGTGTTACTACATTCCCGAAAAGTCTCGCTTTGAAACAGCAACACATAATGTTGTGATTGAATGGCTTGAGCGGTTACTGAATTAATGATGTACAAATAACCATCATTTAAGTTACTGTGGTTTAGTAACTTTTAGTCACCAATAAGGATGTTGTTGTGTATAAATTACTACTCTTTGCTAGCCTATTTCTCGCTGTTTTTTCTACCAGCGCAGCGAAAATTATCGATGATGAACACGTCACAAAAGAAACAGACTGCTTCACAGGTATCTTTGCTGACTATGATTCGTGGCATCAATTTATTGCGCAAAAGAATAAACGCAAAGCTAAAAACGAAGAAGCATACTTAAAGCGCATTAAAGCCTTTGAAGAAACCTTTCCACAAGATATGTTCGATAACTTTAAAGCTAATTTAACCTGCCATAATTTTAAATATCAGGTCGATAATGTTGAGGTGCTTGGTTATATCATCAAACCTAAAGTCATCAAGAATAAGCTTCCAGTATTAATTTATAACCGCGGCGGTAACGGTAATTTTGGCAGTGTTTATTTTGCAGCAATGATGCGCAATTTATTTCCTTTAGCAGAGCAAGGCTTTGTGGTTATCGGCAGCCAATACCGCGGTACATTAACTAAAAATGATGATTTAGATGAGTTTGGTGGCAAAGATGTTAACGACGTACTTGCGCTTATAGATTTTATTCCTCACATAGCAGGTGCAGATGAAAGCCGCATTGGCATGTTAGGAGTAAGTAGAGGCGGTATGCAAACCCACCTTGCGATGCAACACACAAACAAGATAAAAGCCATTGCAACCATTGCAGGGGCGACTGATTTAGTCAAAGAGCTTACGTTTAGACCTAACATGGAAAAAAACGTGTATGTGCGTCGTATCCCCAATTATAAAGAGAACAAACAAGCAGAGCTTGAAGCACGCTCTGTGATGAACTGGGTTGATAAGCTATCACCTAAAGTGCCCATATTACTTATTCATGGCAGTGACGATAAACGAGTATCGGTCGAAAACTCAATTCAATTTGCCAAAGCGCTAGATAAGCATCAAATACCTCATAAACTTGTGGTGTATGAAGGTGATAACCACTTTTTAATGAACCATAAAGAACAACTTGAATCAGAGCTAGTTAATTGGTTTAACAGCTATTTGTAAGTTTAAAGGGTCAAAACCCTCTCTAACGAACTAGCTAACAAAGTTTTTAAAGCCATTATGAATCAAAAGGTAAAATCTTGAATAAATTTTATCTTGATAAGATTATTATCAAGTAAGGTGTTATGGTGAGTATTTTTTAATACTATTAAATCAGGCTTTATAGACAATTACATATTATCTATCAACAAGCTAAAAGAATAAATGGGTCTCTATTAAGGAAACTAAAAATGACAAGGAAATGGCTTTTTGCATTATGCTGCAGTATTTTTTCAAGCTCAGTCGTTGCGGTAACTATTGAGGATGTGAATGTAGCAATTAATGATACTTTCAATTATTTACATTCTAATAAATCTATCACAGAGATCGATGAAAAACGCCTTCAAAATAATATTGATATCCTTGAGTCAGGCTCTCGAGAAATGACATTTTCTCCTGAAGATTTTGCAATCATACTACGCGCTCAGTTAAATGCCGCCGAAGCTATTAATAGAAAGTACAAATTTAATAACCTTCCTATCGATGTTTCTCAAGTACAAAAACTACTTAATAACTTAGATGACTTAAAAGAAGTAACTGACTCATATCTAGGTGACCTTGAATATACTGCGGGACAAATTTCAGCTCATCAATTAGATAATTACAGCTTAGCTTATCGTTATTGGTCAACGTGTGGGGAATCAGGTCATGCTGGGTGCATGAATATATTAGCATCTAGCTACGAAAGTGGTGAATTTGTTGTGGAGCAAGATCTTGATAAAGCAGTCTATTGGCATTCCAAAACAATAAATACCGGTATACGTTGGATGTGTGCAGGACTGTTTTCAGCACGCCGATTAGCAATCCTTAATACAATAGGCATAGAGACTCATAAATCAACATCTTTTTGGCTAGATACAGCTTCAGAACTGAGAGCAAAATTAGCAACTCATACGGATAAACCAGGTGTCTGTGATGAAGACAGTGAATATTTGCTTAACTATGTTTTACTTGGTTTTGATGATAAATGGCTCGATAAAATAGCAAAAATAAAACTAGATTCAAAAAATATAGTTAATAATGGCCGAGAAAAGTATTTATCTCTTTTTAGTAAGGCTAAAACGATTGAAGAATTACAGCCAGCGTTAGATATTATGTATGATGACAATAGACGCTGTATTGGCGCAGAGGAATTTGCGTTAAAAGTACGAAGAGATAGCACAGCATTGAGTCAGATTTTAAACTACGTATCAAATTTAGACCCTGAACAATGTGCTGCAGAAAAATATACCATCAACCGCCTACACCAACAAAGTATGGCAGATTAAAAGAGAGACCATGTCACTATAGAATTACAATAGACAAAACTTTTTCCTTATCAAATTTATACATAACCCTCGTAATTTTTTCGTGTAACGGGGGTTTACAGTTTGCATAAAAAAACCGCAGCTTAATGTCTAAGCTGCGGTCTTAATGTCTAAGCTGCGGTATTTTTTAATAAAGCATATTTACTTGTTAAGTAAATGCTTTTCGAAGAAGTTAGCCATCATAGTGTGATAGTGCAGGGTAGTGCCTTTACCTTCTCGTAGGCTGTGAGAACGGTTCGGGTAAGAGAAAAACTCGAACTGTTTATTGTGCTTAACTAATTCGTTAATTAAACGCTCTGAGCCTTGGTAGTGTACATTATCATCTCCGGTACCGTGGATCAGTAGCAACTTACCTTGCAGGTCTTTTGCAAAGGTGATCGGAGACGTGTTGTCGTAACTTTCAGGATCAGTATTTGGGTTACCCGCATAGCGCTCTTGGTAGATAGTATCGTACAAGCGAATATCAGGCACTGGGGCAGAGGCAATCCCAACTTTATATTTATCACCATGGCGGAATAACAAATTAAGCGTTGAACTACCACCACCTGAGTGACCCCATACACCAACACGGTCGGTATCAATGACATCCCAACGTTTTACCATTGCATCTAGGGCGTCAACTTGGTCACGCACGGTTATAGAGCCTATTTTTTTGTAGATAGACTTACGCCAATCTCTGCCCTTTGGTGCGCGCGTGCCGCGGTTATCAACTGAAGCAACAATAAAGCCTTGCTGAGTTAGATACGACTTGTATAAGTAACTGTTACCTTCCCAGCGATCTTGTACTGTTGAGCCCCATGGCTCACCGTAAACATAGAAAACGATTGGGTATTTTTTGCTTTTATCCATATTCGCTGGGAACATGATGTAGCCATCAAGCTCAACACCATCGCGCGCATTAACCGTAAAGAACTCGTGAGTCGGTAATTGCTCAGTCGCTAATTTCTCTTTTAATGCTTTGTTCTCAACTAAGGTTTTCACATTACTGTGATCGCTTACTTTGATGATCTCTTTCATTGGTGGGGTGCCAAATTTAGAGAAAGTATGCATTGCCCAAGAGGTATCTTTAGACATGTAATAGCTGTTTGAACCATCAAATGACGCAGGCGTTACGCGCACCGGTTTAGAGCTGCCATCAAGCGAGGTACGGAATAAGTAACGCTGGCCCGGATCATCCGGTGATGCAGTAAAGTACATAACGTTTTTATCTTCGTTGAGCGCTAACATATCAATGATGTCGTACTCGCCCGGTGTTAAATCGACTATCGTTTTACCATCGCGAGATACACGGTACAAATGGCGCCAGCCATCACGCTCACTGTGCCAAATAAAGAACTTACCGTCTTTTGACCAGTTTGCTTTATAAAACCATTCAATAAAGGCATCGTCTTTATCTTCAAGAATTTTAGTCAGCTGCTGTTTTTGCCAGTCGAATAACCAAACCTTGTTGTGGCTTTGCGGGCGGTTAAGATCTTGGATCATCAAAGATTCACCAGTGCCTGCCCAGCTAATACGTGGAATATAACGATCGCGATTATCACCACCTAGTTCAGCCCAACGGGTTTTCTTGTCATTAAGACTAACCACCCCCACTTTAACCGCAGAGTTCATCTCGCCGGCTTTTGGATACGGGAATTCTTTAAGGGTAGGGTAGAGATCATCGGTGTTATTGATCATGGTGAAGTATTTCACGCCACTGGTATCAAGCTGCCAATAGGCAATTGATTTGTTGTCTGGACTCCAGCGAAAACCATCACGAATGGTAAATTCTTCTTCGTATACCCAGTCAAAATTACCATTAACAATGGTGTCGTTACCGTCAGTGGTTAAAGCAGTCACAGCCTTGCTGCCGACTTTTTCCATGTAGATATTGTTATCACGCACGTAAGCTACTTTTGAGCTATCTGGTGAGAACTTAGCAAACATCAGCTTTTTCGCTTCGATGTTTTCGCCACCTAACTGATACAGCGAATCAGTTTCGAGGTTTAATAGCCAAAAATCACCACGGCTACGTGAGCGCCACACTTGCTCGCCATTGGTAAAAACCATCAGCCATTTACCATCTTTAGACCATTGATAGCTTTCAACAGTGAGTGGCTCTTTATCACCTTTGGGAATTAATTTTTCGTAGCTAACCAGTACCTTACGACCCGTGACATCAGCGTTATAAAACACAATATCATTGCCTTTTACGCCGTGCTCATCGTCTTTAGCTTTGTCGTCTTGGTTGTTTTTATCGCTTTCGCGCTCTTCAAGTACCGTATAACCAGTACCATCATCGAGCCACGTAAAATAGGTGCTACGCTCAGCTTTAAAGTCTTTTTCTTTATAAATTTGTTCAAGCGAGAGCGAATTAGCCGTTGCGTTCACTGTTGCTGATGGTGTGCTTACTTGCTCTGTACTTGAGCATGCTTGCAAACCTAAACCCGCAACCACAGCAAACGCAAGGGTTGATGTTTTTATCAAGTTCATTTTGTTGTTCCTAGGTTTTAACTTACCTAGCGTACCAAAATAAACTTATAAAATCTGAGCTTTTATCGTGTTATCAGGGGGGTTGAACTTAAACTCAATCGTCCCACAAGAACATACTGGCTTGCTTATTGGCAATACGTAGTTCGTAGATATCACTACAAGGGCGCATCGCCGCACCATAGCAAACATGTAACGGCAATAAGTGCTCTTCTCGAGGATGACTAAAACGCGCCACAGGGGCCATTTGCCATTCTAATAACTTAGCTTGTCGCTGCTGTTCACTCAGTTCAGTATTGCCACAGACATCGACTAACCATTGCTCAAAAGCCATATTTTGCGCTTTAATTTCAGCGGTTTCAGGGGTGAAAAATGCGCGCATATTATGAAAAGTAAAGCCAGAACCAATGATCAATAAATTATCGTAATCAAGCTGTTGTAAAGCCTCACCTATCGCTAGGTGTAAGCTCGGCTCAAGGCTTGGATGTAACGACAATTGCACACAAGGTATATCTGCTTCTGGATACATAATTTTCAAAGGCACATACATACCGTGATCAAAGCCACGAGATGGGTTTAATGTGCTATCGATATTAGCTTTTGCCAATGCTTGATGTACTTTTTCGGCAAGGGCTGGTTCACCTGGGCTTGGGTACTCAATACTGTAAGCAGGCTCAGGAAAACCATAGTAATCATAAATTAGCTCAGGAGCTGCGCTCGAAGTAATGCTAATAGGGTTCGCTTCCCAGTGCGCACTCACCATCAAAATAGCTGACGGCTTTTGAATTTTTGCAGCAATAGACTGCAAACAAGTGACCATATCGGCATGACTTGGATCGCCAAGTAAAGGCATAGGACCGCCGCCATGAGAAACAAAGAAAACGCGTGGCTTTTGCATAAATGTGCTCCTTAAATACACTTTTCACTATAGTGCACGCACAGAGATACAAAAACTAGCCAGAAAAACGCACAACTAGAGTGTGAATTTACACACCACTAGTTTGTAAGTACTAACTTAAATGCCAAGCTACGTTCATGGCGGGGACTTGCCCTTTTAAGCCACCTTCGAGAGGTTCCTTGCACAGTAATGTTAGTTGATAAAAAGCATCGTAGTGCTGATGTAGCTCATCGGCGACTACACTAAACGGCGGGCCCGAAAACTCATTTTGCTGATACTCAAAGACCACCACTAATTGTTTAGCTCTATTGGTCAACTCTAGTAAATGCTGGGTATAGCGAATGCGCATTGGCTTTGGCAGCGCAACTAAGGCAGCACGGTCATAAACCGCGTTGATAGTGCCAAGTTCATTCGCGGTCAGTGCAAAGATATCACCTACCCAAACGGTTAGATTTGCGCCTTGGTAACGTAATAGCTCGCCGTGTTGGCTGATTTCGGGTTCTAGCTTTAACTCATCAAATAATTGCTTAATGGCAATCTCACTAAGCTCAGCCCCAACAACACGCATACCTTGTGCTAGCAAATAATGAATGTCGTGAGTTTTTCCGCACAGTGGTACAAAAACAGTATCGCCTTGCTGCAAATTCAAGTTAGTAAAATACTGATCTAGATAACGGTTAACGTCTCCTTCATGAAAACCAATTTCGTTATTTTCCCAACGTTGATGCCAATGCTTTGCGTCCATTACATACTCCTAAAATGTTTCAATAAAAACATGATAACTAATTACAAAAATGCTAAAAATAGCAAGATAAACAAACTATGATTGCATAAATGAGAACATGATTGACGATATTGCCCTATTCATACAGATTGTTAAACAAGGCGGCCTAAGTAATGCGGCTGAAAGCTTGTCGTTGCCTACCGCAACAGTATCGAGACGCTTGCAACGACTTGAGCAACGCCTAGGCGAGCAGCTTTTAAATCGCTCAGCAAGGCAATGCACGTTAACACAAGCAGGAGAGGTGTATTTTCAAAGTTATGTTGAATTAATTGAGCAATTTGAACAAACTCACCGCCAACTTAATGAGCAAAAAGCACAATTGTCAGGAAAGCTTAAAGTTTTAGCACCTCTGAATATTAGTCATGGTTTCTTAAAGCCGATGTGGCTCGCATTCACTAAACAGTACCCTGATATTCAACTTGAGCTACTGCTTAATAACCAACTTGTAGATCTCAGTAAAAGCCAAGCTGATATAGCAATAAGAGTCGGGCCGCAGGCTGATTCTATGCTCCATCAGAAAAAGTTAGGCAGTGTTGATACCTTATTTGTAAGCACAAAAGCATACCTTGATTCGTCACCTACCATAGAAGAGCCTGCAGATTTAAAACAGCATAGGTTAATTGGTACCACGTTGAGAAATAAATGGCAGCTAACTAATACACAAACAAATGCAACTCATACTCACATGTGCCGCTTTGCTAGTACTTTTAACGATACTGGATTTGTAAAATACTTAGTTTGTGATGAGCAAGGTATCGCTTTGTTACCTCGGTTTGAGGTTATCGATGAATTAAAGTCTCAGCAGTTAGTTCAAGTACTGCCACACTGGCGAGGAGAAAACCGCGACATTTATGCCATCTGGCCAAGCGCACGTTTACTGAGTAAAAAGGCTGCCTGTTTAAAACAGTTTATAACCGACTATATTGCTGAACAATTATAACGTCTGCCATTTATATTCCATCTGTTTGGCGGTCAGTAGGGCGTGTTCGTAACTAATAAATTCAGCGACTAACGCTAGGCTCATATCAATGCCTGCAGAAATTCCTCCTGAGCTGGTAAACTTACCGTCGGTGACCCAACGAGTATCTGCAATCACATTGAGATCAGAAAACAAAGCAGCCAGCTCAGGTTGATCTTGCCAATGAGTCGTGACATTTTTACCGTTCAAAAGCCCTGTTTTGGCAAGCAAAAACGCCCCCGTACAAACACTCGCAACACGCTTGGTGTTAGTGGCTGTGTGTTTTAACCAAGTAATAACCTCTGCTTTTTCTAGCTCTCGTGTATGGTCACCACCAACCACAACAAGGAGATCAAGCGAAGGGCAGTCAGCAAAGCTGTAATGGGGGTTTACACTATAACCACCGCGGGCAAGTACAGGACTATCACTTTCGGCAATTAAACTCACTTGCCAATCATTATTCGCTAGGCGCTTAGCAGTACTAAACACCTCAAACGGACCTGAGAAATCGAGTACTTCGGCATCATCATAGATGTAAATTCCAATATTCATACAATTGTTCCTATTATGTGGATTTATTTCTCAAGTAAAAAAACGTACTATGCCATTTTTGCAGTTCGTTAATGACATATTATTAAATTGCGCACTGTATACAAATAAAACTTCAAGGCATTGTTAATGCGTTTTTTATTCTTATTGAGCGTGCTGCTGGTTGGTTGTAAAACAACACAGCAAAGCGTTGCTGAAATTAGTGAAGTATCGCCGGGCACTATTTATTTTCAGGGCGAAACATCAAAGCAAAATGTTGAAAAGTTCGAACAGTTATTAGTAAGTAGCGATCAACAAATCAACACCTTGGTTATTAATAGCCAAGGTGGTGATGTGATGGCGGGTTTACATTTAGGTGGCTTAGTTCATGAATATCAACTCGATGTTGTGGTACACGAGCTTTGTGCATCGTCTTGTGCAAACTATGTACTTACCGCAAGCCCACATGTCCTCGTTGAAGAGCAAGCCGTTATCGGCTGGCATGGGGGCTCATTACAGCCATTATACGTGCCCATGGAGCAACCGCCTGAGGTCGCTAGCTATATAGCAAAATGGCAAGCCGCAGAGCGACAATTCTTCGATATCATTAATGTTGAACAGGCAGTTACTATCATAGGTATGATGCCTGGTATTACAGAGAAACGTGATTCTGCTATTTATAGTTACGACGCCCAAACCCTGAAGCGTTTAGGGTTGCATATTGAGTTTGCTGGTGCGCAAACAGGGATGTCAGCAAGTGGCGAAAAACTAGCGCAGGTATTCGAACTTGAAGAGTCTGTACTTAACCACTTTTTGATGCTCAACGATATTGTTTCAGCAGAACTTATTAACTAATAAAAAGCCAACATGACGTTGGCTTTTTATTAGTTATGTTGGCTAAGCCAAGAGTGGATTTGTTTAGCACTTCTTGGTGACACTATTTCAGCACGACGTTTTAACTCTTTATGCCACGCCAGATCATTTAAAGCCGCATCACTTAATGGCGCGTTTCTGTCTGTGTTTTTTAGCACATAATAGGCGTCTACAACATCCGCAAGGCTAATACTATTGCTTGTAGCAAAGCGTTTAGACATTGACGCTAACGGCTTATTCAACGAACTATTAACCGATAAAGGGATCAAGCTGTCGGCAGGGTATGATGATGCAATACCATCGTTTTTCATCGCTGGCCAAATAGTGTATGTGGAGCCCGGTTTTTGCTGCTCAAGTAATGCAATAACAGAACTAAAAGGCGAAGTTTGATTGCTTATAACTACCGGCATTTTAAACGTGTGGAATGCACCAAAGAGTAAGATTGCACGGCGCTGCTTAGCGAAAACATGCTGATTTATAGCCTCTAAATAGCCAGTTTCACGGCTACGCTCTAGCTTTTGCCAATCCTCTTTAGAGAGGGTTTGCCAGTTCATTGCAGGCTCAGCAAGGACAAGGCGAACTTTATGTTCACGGGAACTATTAAGCTGTTTTAACTTTAAAACTAATTGCTCATAAACATCATATTGCCATGCCATAAAATACAGGGTGTCGCGCCAAATGTGCCTTACGTCATCAATGCTTATATTCTGTTTGCTCAACAAATATTGATCAGCTAAATCTTGATACCGCGCATTACCAAACTCAACGACAAGATCATCAATCTGCTGCCAGTTACTAGGCTCATCTAAGTATTTAATAAGCCTAGTAACAACATGCTCGCTGCCATGAACATCACCAATCGCAACGAGTTTATTAGCGTGTAACGCTTTATTAAGTTGGCTGTCGTAATCATAATTTGCAGCTTTGACATTACTTGCAAAACATACAGATGCCAAGACAACAAACCCGATGAGCTTTAAAACCTGCATATTAATCTAACTCTAATTGTGCTTTTTCAACAGTTTCCGCGGGTAACTCTTTTTGAACAGAAACCCCCAATTCTTTGAACTCTGAGGCCTGCTTAATCAAGTTTCCTTTACCACGATACAGCTGAGAAAACGCTTTATCATAGCTTTCTTTGGCGCGATCTAATTGCTTACCAACCCCTTCCATACTGGTTAGGAAACTATTGAGTTTGTTGTAAAAACGCTCTGCACGAGCGGCAAGCTCTTTTGAGTATTTAGTTTGCTCTTCAAAACGCCACAGTTGTTTTACGATATTCAAGCTAGTCAATAAGGTCGTTGGAGTTGCAACTAAAATGTTTTTTTCGATTGCTTGCTGATAAATATCACTCTGGTACTTAAGCGCTTCAACAAATGCAGATTCTATTGGTACAAACATGATCACCACTTCGGGGGAGTTAATACCAGGTAGTCTGTCGTAGGCTTTGCTTGCTAACTCGTTTATACGTGATTGCACCGCGGTGACATGCTCTTTAAGCGCTTGCTGCGCTTCAAGCTCTGTATCGGCATTTACATAGCGTGTATACGCGTTTAAAGAGGTTTTAGCATCGATAACTAAATGACGTTGCTGAGGTAAATACACCACAACATCTGGGCGTAGACGGCCATCTTCTGTGTTAAACGATACTTCTCGCTGATAATCTACTCCAGCACGCAGCCCTGCGCTGTCTAGTACGTTTTCAAGCATTAACTCCCCCCAATTACCTTGGGTTTTCTTTTGCCCTTGTAATGCGGTGCTCAGCCTATCAGCTTGTTCGGTGATAGCTTGGCTTTTAGCCTGTAAATGCAACAACTCAGTTTTTAGTGCTGCACGCTGCTTTAGATCTTCCACGTGGATCAATTCCATCTTATCGCGAAAGCCTTTTAGCTCTCCCTGAACCGGTTTTAAAAGTTGCTCAATACTCTCTTGGTTTAAGGTTTTAAAACGCTGCGATTTTTCTTCAAGGATTTGATTAGCGAGGTTTTCAAACTCTTTTTTGAGTTGCTCTTTGCTTTCTTTGATATGACTAAGCTGCTCTTTAAAATGCAGTTCTTTTTGTTCTATAGTGCTTCTTAAGGTACTTAAATCAACATCGCGCTGATTGAGTGCAGCTTTAGTATCAGCTAGCTCAGCTTCAACTTGACGCCAAAACTGGTTGTATTGTTGTGCTTGCTTTTCTTGCTCTACAAAGCGGGTTTTAAAGTGTTGAGACTCATCACGTTGCTCAGCGTAATCTTGCTGTAACTGCGAAAGCGTAAGTTGGCTTTGTTCAAGTTGCAGCTGCTTTTGTTCTAAATGATTTTGCTGGATTTGCTGACTATTTTGCAGTTCGGTTAACTGATTTTTTAAGCGACTTTTTTGTAAGGCAAAAATAACACCACTTGCAACAGCACCTACAGCAGCACCAAGCACACCACTTTGCCAATTAATCTGTGCAATCAGCTCTGTAATCATAACGAAAACTCAATAACTTAAAGACACATCATCATAACGAATTAGTGCTCAGCAGAGTAGGGGGTTTAGGCATAAAAAAAGCCAGCTCAAAGTGAGCTGGCTCTAACATTACTAAAATTTAGTAACCAAATGGGAAATCAACATAATGCTTATGTAAACTGCAATTTAACAACAAGCATAATAATAGACGCCCCAAAATTTGATTAGTTCAAAAAAACTTTAAAAAAATTTAATTTTTTATCAGAGCAAGCATTTGCTCTTCATCAAACTGAGTGAAACTCATTGATTTTTCGGTAAATAATGCATCAACAAGGGCTTGCTTATGCTGCTGCATTTTAAATACTTTTTGTTCAATTGAGTTAGCCATAATCAATTTATAAACAAACACTGGGTTAGTTTGGCCAATACGGTAGGCACGATCTGTCGCTTGTTTCTCAACAGCAGGGTTCCACCAAGGATCAAAATGAATCACAGTATCGGCTTGAGTTAGGTTTAACCCTGTACCGCCGGCTTTTAAGCTAATTAAAAACACGGATGTATCACCTTGAGTAAACTCTTCGATAACACGGTCGCGGTGTCTTGTTTGCCCGGTAAGCATACTAAAACTGATGCCTAATTCATTTAATCGCTCTGCTATCACATCAAGTGCCATGGTGAATTGACTGAAAATAATCACCTTACGACCTTCGCTAAGCATGATAGGCAAATGCTTAGATAACCATTCAAGTTTAGCGCTACCAGCCTGTGAACTAGGGTCGATCAATTTTGGATGACAACAGATTTGTCTGAGCTTTAATAATGCATCTAAAAAGGCTAGCTTACTTTTTTGTACTCCTTGCTGTGCAAATAGGTCGACTAATTTCTGCTCTAAAGATTCAGTTATACCGTTGTAAATTTCTTTTTGTTTGCTCTCAAATTCAAACTCTTTAACTAGCTCAGTCTTCTCTGGTAGCTCTTGCGTTACCTGTGCTTTAGTACGACGCAAGATAAATGGCATGATCAACGACTTAAGTTCATCAGCTCGGGCAACGTCGTTATCACGCTCAATTGGCGTTTGAAAATAGCTCTTAAAATGTGCTTGCGAACCAAGTAAAGAAGGCATTGCAAAGTCGAGCAAAGATTTAAGCTCAAATAAGTTATTTTCGATAGGCGTGCCGCTTAAGCAGAGCTTAAAGTCAGCATTAAGGCGCTTAACCAAGCGTGAAACCTGCGCAGCGTCGTTTTTAATATATTGCGCTTCATCAAGAATGATGTTTTCAAAATACAGCGGCGAATAAAAGGCAATATCACGCTTCAATAGAGGATAAGTTGTTAAAATACAATCTGCTTGCGACAACTGTTGTAATTGGTCGCTGCGCGCAGCACCGAAGACGGTGGTAATTTTTAAGTTACTCGCAAATTTATTAATTTCACTTTGCCAGTTACCAACCAAGCTGGTTGGGCAAACAATTAACGTGGGGCCTGCTTGTGGTGATTGCTTGGCATTAGCTAAAAAGGCAATAACTTGTAGAGTTTTACCTAGCCCCATGTCATCAGCCAAAATACCACCAAGCTGGTGACGTTTTAAAAAGTTAAGCCAATCAACACCATGTTGTTGATACTCACGCAATTGCACACCCTGGTTTAAGCCTTGAATATCGGACTTTTTAATAAGCTGTTGTGAGCTATTTAATTCAGCTAGGTAAGCATCTAGAGCATCGTCAACAATATTAACCTTAATTGCTTTTTGCTCGATGAGCTTAGGCAAAAACGACAAAGGCATTAAGATTTCGTCACGGGTTTTAATATGCTCAAAACGTTCACGATAATCATTAAGCTGCATCATCGCGGCCTTTTCAACCACAGCAAAGCGTTTTCCTACAGTAAAGTAATAAAAACGCTCACTTTGTCGATTAAGCGATTGATAAGTATTGTTATCAGTGACAAACAACTGTTGAGTTTTAACACCAGAGATCACGATTTTACTAACTATCTGATGACCTTTACCACGCTCAACTTGCAGTGAAAGCTGTTTAAGGACTTTGCCGACGGCTAACTCATCATTAATTTTCCAACCGCGTTTTAATAAGTTTGGAATTATTTCAAACTTTAACCAGTGCTCATGAATAACCGATTGTTTATTAAAGATAAACTCTGTTTGTAAAGCCCCTTTACATAATTCAAAGCCAAGGTTAGTTAATTCATTTACAACGGTGTTTTCTAATGACTGGTTTAATATATCAGCTGGCGCCTGGCTTAAATCATACAAAGAGTTTTGATAATTAAACTGCAATCCTAAGCGGATTGTGCCCTCGTCATTATTAATACTGATGACAGGGAATACAGTTCGAGCTAGGCTTTTTTTGCTTTCCTTAAATGCATGAGGGATCACACCTTCACCAAAATTATCATTGAGCTGTTGATAAACGCGGTCAAAGTTCTCTGTGTGAATAGCAGGCATATTGGCAAGTAGCGCTATTTCATCAGCCGTTAACGGAGTACGAATTCGGCCTACTTTTAGCTTTTCAGGGTCAAGGTAAGTAGGGGGCGTTGTTTTTAACAATAACCAATTATCTTGCCCAGCAAGCGTCATGCTCAATGACGTTAAGTCTTTGTTTTGTTTCCAATCAAACTCTAACGCTTGCATACTGTCAGCTTTAATTGCTTGGCGCGAACGGCCTAAAAACAAACGCTGGGTGGCAATTAATTGCTGTAGTGCTGCAAAGCCCCATTGACCTTTAAGCTCTAGTTTACCAAGGGCATTTTGAGAACGGATCCAGCTATATAACCGAAAATCCGATTCTAATAAATCAGTGGGGGTTACAAAACTATTTAATTGCTGCTCGGTAAGGTTACGACCAAGCGTATAGTTATGCTCAGCGTCATAATTAGCTATTTTAGGGGTAAGGGTTACAACTGATTTCTCTACATCAAGAACAAATAATAAAACCTGTTTGGCATTGTCACTAGCAACTTGCTTAAGGGTTTTTAGCTCACTAAACCAATCGTTAATGATGTAGTCTTCACCATAGTCACCTGAATGTTCAATTTTGAGTTTTAGGAGCACAGCTGCAATATGACGGCATTTAGTTTTAGAGCCACAAGTACAATGCGAATCGACCGAAAAACCACTTGGTAATTTACTGATCTCAATATGCTGAGTAAAAGTATTCCCTTCGTTACCAAACATAGATGCATCAATAACGCTAAAATCACTGTTATGTTCTAACCAGTTGATTTGGCCGTTCTGGTGATACTCTTTTGCTTTACTTAACACATGCGGCTTAAATAGCTGTTTAATGAAGCGCTCAGACAGAGGAAACTGAGTTTCTTGCTCTTGTTTGATTTCTTCAAAGATAGCTAATAAGTCATTTTTGGATAAGTTAGCAGACATAACGCTTTTGGCAGTAAAAACAAAAAATAATTCTGCCAGTATATGATCTATCGGACCAGAGCTAAAGCACTATTGAGCAATATTGGACTGGTTGGAGCTGATAACTTGGTAAAAATCTGCTTTAAAATAAAATCAAAGCTGAAAACTGACATGCTGAGTATTTAACAAACAACAATCGCACAAGATATAAACAGGTTAATAACAAGGCAGGGGCTTTACAGATCAATTTTTTACTAAGCAATCTAATTATGAGAGTAAAAAACCTGTAAAGGGGTTATTAGTTGGTAAAAAACTGATCTGAGAGTGTAATAAGTACCAATTTTACTGGTAATAGATCAATATTTTACTAACGAAAGGGAAGGGGAGATCACGCTTTTACTAACAGTAAAAGCGTGAGAGATCATTCTTTTACTAACTAATTAAAGCTATTTAATAGCTTAGTTAGCTGCTCTAAGCGTTTGTCTGTCATCACTTTATTATCGATTTTCACAGATAAATCACCGCTTTTTATGTTACGTTGTACGCTGACAAACTCACTATCAATAAGGGCTTCACGACGGCTTGGCGCTGCTGGCTCAGCAGTTAATAGCTTGGTAATTGCAAGAGCACGTTTATCATCGCTGCTGATTTGCGCTATTTCGCTATCACTACTTACGTCATTTACAAGCTTGGTAAACAGCTGCTCATCACGCTCTTTGGCACTAATAAGCTTTTTAGCTACTTCACGGCCAACATGATTCGCAGTTGGGTAAAGACTTAAAACCTCAGAAGGTAGATTCTCAAACGCTTTAATAGCATCAGCAATAGCAGTGTGTGATACACCTTCAATTGCCGCAATCTCACGATAAGAGCCTTTTTTCCCCTCAGCAATAAGCTCATCACGGGTCTGTTGATATGCTTGACCTAGCTCCCATAGACTTGGGGCAATGTATTGATCAGATGATACAGCAAGAATTTTAGCATCTTGATCTGTGAAATCTTCAGAGCTTAAAACTAAGTAATCAGAGTTACTTAAGATACATGCTTTTCGACGACGAGAACCTGCTAATACAAGCATTTCGTCACCTTTATCCCAACATAGGGCAGGGTGCTGGTTACGGCCGTCTTCGGCAATTGCAGGAAGGATATCGGCAACTGACTTTTCATTTAGTAATGATTGTACACGGCGGTTTTTACCATAGACCTTTGTTTTAGCTTCAATTTCTGAGCTTGGAATAACCTTACACACCAAAGTAATTTGACGTGTAGGATCGCTTGGAGCAGGCATACTGATAACATCACCAGCAGAAGCTTGCTCTAGCAAAGCATCTAAACTGCTACTTTCGATAGACGTTGAAAAAGGGTCTAAGCTGGTATCGTTTTTACGTTTTTTAGCCATTTTTATTAATTACCTTACTTAGCTGTATTTAGAGACGATTGAGTTGACTGCCAATTAGAACGGATCAGCATTTCAAGTTCATCAACTACATCTTTGATATTTTCTTGCGCACGAAGTAGTGACTCACGACTAGCTAAGCTATCTGACGTTTTTTGATCAAAAATGGTATTAAAAGAAGATGAGCTGGCGGTAATTGCCGAGCTATGATTAATTGGGTAACTCATTACTTGACGACCAAATGCACTACGAACATCTTTAACGATGTCGCGCTGTGAATGGTTCCCTTTAACATAGTTAGTTACTAAGAATTGCATGAAGTCCCAACCTTGGTGGCCAAGCGCAGCAACTGTATGGTAAATCTCGCCTAATCGCTTTAAGTATTTATTGTTTGCATCAAAGTCTACAGCTTCAGGATGAACAGGAATAAGCATCGATGTAGAAGCCATTAATGCATTATAAAACATAAAGTTAAGTGATGGAGCTGTATCAATTAGAATAATATCAAATTGATCTTTTACCGGTTCAATAACTTTTTCGAGCAATTTATGATAGTGACGAGTTTTATCATAACTAGAGCTATCTTTTAATAAAGTTGCTGTTTCATGCTCGAAGTAAAAGTCATCCATACCAGAAGGCAAAATACGTATATTAGGTATATGGGTAGGTAAGAAAGAGTTCGATACTAACTCATCCCAGGTTTCGTTTTCTTCAAGCTCAATGCAATCACGCATTAAATCACCAACTGTAATTGGATCAGGCTCACTTGGTGGGAAAAAGCTTGATGAAGAACCTTGTGGATCAAGGTCGATAATACCAATTCTGTATCGTTTAATATTGGTAGTAGCAAGTGCAGCAGCAATGTTTACCATGCTGGTAGTTTTACCACAACCACCTTTTAAGGAGTTAATAACAATAACTTGTAATTTATCATCAACTGTACGGTGATCAGGCTTAATATCCATGATATCAGCCATAGCAAAGATATTTACTAAGGTATAAGCGTAGTGGCCATTTGCACCACGTTTGATATCAAGTGCATCAAAATCACCATTATCATGACGTCGTTTTAAGGTACGATTATTACAGCCTAATAAGTCAGCGGCTGCTTTTTGCGTATAAGTACGAAGTTCTTTTTCTTCAGACTTTAAATGGGCACGATAATGTTGAATACGTCCTTCTAGCGATTTTTCAGCAACTTCTGCTGTCGCTTTTAGTAACCTATAAGTGGCTAGCGCATTATTATTGATAGACATACTTTCTTCCTCAAAGTTATGCTTTAAGTATAATGTCCATTCAAATTGCTGTAAACAAGTATTTAAGGCGACATACCTTTTATTTATAAGACATTTAATAAAAATTTGTAACTTTACTGATGCTAAGTATAAATAAGTAAGTTTAATATCGGTTAAGTATATAGGTATATAAGGTTAAGATGCTAAAATAGTGAAATATATTACTGATTTCGTTGAATATTTAGTAAAAAGCCAGATCGTGTTTTTACTTGGTAAAGATCAGATCTTTAATGACTCGCAGATCAGCCAATTACTAAGCAAAAAATGAGCTTTCGACTTATGCACAGTTTAACCACTGGTTTACTCACAAAAATAGTGGTGTAGATCAATTTTTTACTAACTAAATTATAAAGTTATGCACCGAGAGCATGACTAAAATGCACAATAAGTTAGTATGGATCTGATCTATAGTTGGTACAGATCAGATCTATGCTAACTTAAGAGCTGTTTATCCACATGGAGTTTTAAAAAAGCAATTTATGTCGTGTTAATTAGCTTTAAAAAGGTGATTCACCGGACATAATTTGAACTGAGTTAGTAAAATCGCGACCTATCAACTATAACTTAGTAAAAATCTGATCTAAAAATCAGCTATTACGAAACAGTTAGTATAAAACTGATCCGAAGAAATAAATTATGATCGGATCAAGTTTATACTAACTTAAACATTTAACTTTTGAAGTTTTATGTGTTGTTATTAACTGTCGAAGAAAAATTGGAAATAAGAACAATGAGCCGAAAGGTCAACATCTCGGTAGATAACTTACCCGATACATTACGCGGGCAGATCCACGGGGTGGAAAGTGCAATAGATAATGAAAGTCTTGCACTATTTACAGACAACAAAGATGTGCGTGTTTCAATTGAAAATGCTGCACATGGTTTGAGAGCTTACTCAAATACATTTAATCATTATGATTTATGGGGACGATTTGTCCGTTCTGGTCATAAGAAGCTTCCGGTTGAAGAAGCACCAAAGAAAACCATCGTTACACGAAAAATCTCTGAAAAAGTAGACGGCATTCTTTATGATGGTGAAATCAAAATTACACCTGCGGTAGTAAGCACAAGAAAAGATGGTGAAGATGTTGAATATCTTGTTTGGCCATCTGATCGTGAAGAAAAGGTCGAACGTGCCTTAATTCGTTTAGCCTCAAAAGGTAAAATTGTAAAAATCAATTTTAAGTCTGGTATTCAATACGCGGTTGTTTTTTCAATGAATGAATTAGCGCAAGAGCTGAAAGCTGTTGGTCAGTCGATGCCTTATCCGCAAATCAAAGAATCATTAGAAGCATTACAAGGTTCTAAACTTTCTTTTAAATATTCAGCAACAGATACTCGTAACTCTGATAT
Source organism: Pseudoalteromonas sp. P80D2 (assembly GCF_036680945.1). Taxonomy (NCBI): domain Bacteria; kingdom Pseudomonadati; phylum Pseudomonadota; class Gammaproteobacteria; order Alteromonadales; family Pseudoalteromonadaceae; genus Pseudoalteromonas; species Pseudoalteromonas sp. P80D2. Next base: position 46,518 of record NZ_JAZDAR010000029.1, on the reverse strand, counting down.
TGATGACTCATTTTACGAATCGAACATGAACTTTTTATCGTCGCTTCATTTTAGTGGCAAAAAAGGTCAGGGTGGTAACGTAAAATGTGTAGCTTGTTTGAATGCCTTCGTTCATAACATGATCGACAACCTTGAGTACAAAGGTTACTATTTTAATAGTGCTCAAGAATTAAAACGTGGTTTATCTCGTTGGATGATGCTTCGTTTATATCATCTATGGCGTTATGCGGCACCGGGTAAGACCTACCATTTCCGACTATTATCTATTATGGAAAAATATGGCTCTATTTATTCAACAGACGAAATTACCGAGAATAAATTAAAAGCTTTGCGTCGTGATATGACTACGACAATGAAAGACTTAATTGAGAAAGGTGCAATCTCTGAATATAACATTACCAATGTCAAAGATGACAAAACGGGTAATATTATTGATTACACATATGAGATGCATCCATCTGATCAATTTTGTGATGAGATTCTTACGCTTAATAAGCATAACAAACGAATCGAAATTCAAGGTGGGAAACGCATTGTTGAAAATGCAGTTTTAATCGATGAAGATAAAATTGAAGAAATAGTCGAAGACTAATTTCTTTAATACTACTAACTACAAATAAAAGGCCACTGATGTGGCCTTTTTAACATAATCAATCTGTTACTTGTTCTAAGTAAAGTCTATCAACTAAGAAATCATATTCTCTTTTTCGAGGATGACTTTCTGGTTTTTGATAATCAGTTAATGTACCCAGTTTTACATCTGGTTCTGGGTTTATCAAAATAAAAGGTAAAGCAGCACTAACATGATATCGGTTTTGAGCTGTATACCTCACATTAACTTGTGGACTAACTCTTGTTGGTCTACGAATTCGTAATTTTTCTTTATCACCTAAACTTGCAACACGACTTTGTTCTTGTGCAACTAGCGCTTGCCAAGAGTGTTGGTCGATCATTCTTGGATTAGAATAACTAGCCGATTTATCGAGCATTGCTAAGGCCATTTTTTTAGTTAGCGTTTTAGTTGCGTGTTTGTGCATCCAAGTAAAACGAACAGAGTAGGGCGATTCAGTTTCAAAATGGATCTTACGATATGCAGCAAGTGTAATGAGATTAGGCACAGCATTGTGAACCGCTTCAAATCGCGCATCATTATTATCGATAGCTATTACACTATTTTTAAAATCAGCTTTGGCTTTATTTAACTGATTTATCCTTGCAATGAAATGTTGCTTATCGACATCTTTTAAAACTAATAAACCTGGATGTCTTTTTAATACTCGACTACTTAATCCTGTCTTTTTATAAAAATCACCAAAGGAATTTAGAATTAACTTATGAGCATCATCGCCTTCAATTTTTTGTACACTAATTGAAGAAGGGACTTTCTTTTCGTCGTTTATGTCGATATCTGGCAATTGATAATATGATGCCTTATGAAAACTCACTTCCTTTAATTCTTCACAAAACAAATGAGTTAACTCACTTACTAAATCAAACTGACTGCGTATTTCTAACTTCGTACTCATAGGAACACATCTTACTTATTGTTAGTTCAATTGTAACCTTATCTTTTGATATTTTGTAGTTTAAATTTTCCATGTAGCTGACCTTACATCTTAATTAAACTTAGTATGATGTGTTCCTTCCATTCCATTAGTACAAGTTTTTAATTTGATCAATGTAGAACTCAAAAAGTATATTTTAAGCATGTAAAGCTGAGGTTACAGTAAGGCATTAACTAGGTAAGATGTGTTCTTGTGCTGTGCGGTAACGAATAAGGTGTCAAAGATGTGTAACTGACTGGTTTGAAACAATAAAATGTTGGAACCCTAATTGTTAATATCGAAACTATTTATCAAATAACGAAATAATCGTAAATAGCTGAATATTGTCCTTGAACTTAGTACGTGCAATAAGTTAGTTTTCGTTAACGGTCTATGTTAGGAATGAGGAAAGAACATGCAATCGTGGAACCCAGACAGCTGGAGAAAACTGCCGATACTTCAGCAGCCAGAGTACCCAGATCAAGAAGCCCTTAAATCTGTTGAAGGGCAATTAAAAAGCGCACCACCTTTGGTATTTGCCGAAGAGACGCGTAGCTTATACAAACAACTAGAAGCTGTATGTGAAGGTAGAGCCTTCTTATTACAGGGTGGTGATTGTGCAGAGTCATTTAGTGACTTTAATGCCGCAAATATCCGCGATACATTTAAAACACTTTTACAAATGGCCGTTGTTTTAACTTATGGTGGTAAATGCCCTGTAGTTAAAATTGCGCGTATGGCAGGTCAGTACGCTAAGCCTCGCTCATCAGATTATGAAACAATCGATGGTGTTTCATTACCTTCGTACCGTGGTGATATCATCAATAATTTTGAATTCACAGAGCAAGCCCGTGTACCTGATCCACAGCGATTGATGACGGCATATCATCACAGTGCTGCAACGCTAAATTTATTACGCGCATTCGCACAAGGTGGTTTAGCCGATTTACACCAAGTAAACCGTTGGAACATGGGTTTTGTAGCAGCAAATCCGCTTAAAGAAAAATACCAACAGCTAGCTGACAGAATTCAAGATGCGCTTGAATTTATGGAAGTGTGTGGTATCGACTCAACCGTTGCACCGAGCTTAAAAGAAACAGACTTATTTACATCACACGAAGCGTTGTTATTAGGTTATGAAGAAGCACTAACACGCCGTGACCACTTATCAGGTGATTGGTACGATTGTTCTGCACACTTTGTTTGGATTGGTGAACGTACACGTCAACTTGATCATGCACACATCGAATTCTTTAAAGGTATTAAAAACCCTATCGGTGTGAAAGTTGGCCCGAGCATGGACCCAGATGAGCTAATCAAACTTATTGATGCAGTTAACCCTGATAACATTCCAGGTCGCTTAACGTTAATTACACGAATGGGCGCTGATGTTCTTCCAGAGAAACTACCGGCACTAGTACGTAAAGTACAACAAGAAGGCCGTAAAGTTATTTGGAGCTCAGATCCAATGCATGGTAATACTGAGAAAGCGAGCTCAGGTTATAAAACACGTAGCTTTAATAATATTCTTCGTGAAATTAGCCAGTTCTTCGCAGTACACAAAGCTGAAGGTTCATACCCAGGTGGTGTTCACCTTGAAATGACTGGCCAGCACGTGACTGAATGTACTGGTGGTGCGTATGGATTATCTGATGAAGATTTAGCACAACGCTACCGCACACAGTGCGACCCACGCTTAAATGCGGATCAAGTTTTAGAACTAGGTTTCTTAGTTGCTGACTTATTAAAAGACGCACGTAAGTAACACTAAGTTATTCAAAAAAGGCTGCATATTGTAGCCTTTTTTCATGTCCGATACTAAATAAGTTAGTACTTACGTCTTTCAAGTCCAGTATCAGATATAATCTTTGCAGAAATTTCTTCTACTGAATGATGAGTTGAATTTAAAAATTGAATCTTCTGCTTTTTATAAAGCATTTCTACTTCACGTACTTCGATACGACACTGTTTTAAAGACGCATATTTTGAATTTGCCATACGACGCTGGCGAATATCGGCAAGGCGAACTGGGTCAATCGTTAAACCAAAAAGTTTATGCTTGTAAGCTTTTAAACACTCAGGCAGGGTGCCTCTTTCTAAATCATCTTCTGTTAGCGGGTAATTGGCTGCTTTAATACCATATTGTAATGCTAGGTATAAACTAGTGGGTGTTTTACCGCTTCGGCTAACCCCCACTAAAATAATGTCAGCTTCAGAGTAGTTTTTAATGTTAGCGCCATCATCATTGGTCAACGCATAGTTAACCGCATCAATACGAAAATCATAACTTTTCTCGTGCATTGAATGCGTTCTATGAACCTTAGGTACCGGCGCAACTTTTAACTCTTGAGAAATTTTATCACTGTATTGTGATAAAAAGTCATAACACACCGCGCAAGACGATTTAATAATTTCACTTAGCTCGTGGTTAACAAAAGTGAAGAACACGAGTGGCTGTTCTCCATCACGTTGCGCTGTTGAATTAATTAAGTTCTTAACTTCAATTGCTTTTTTTTCAGTTTCAACAAAAGGAATAGTTTTGTGATTAAACTCAACAGGAAACATAGATAAGGTCGCATGACCAAAGACTTCAGAGGTGATTGCTGTTCCATCAGAAATATAAAATGCAGTTCTCATATTTAACCTTTTTATTACCTTTATCTGCAAAATAGGGGCTTCACGGTTTACGTGAGGTCTGTTGCCAGTGTAGAATGACTACGACCTTTTTAGAAGGTTTTCTTTCTTAACTCTCACAGTTAGTACTACAATTTGTTTATGGAGAAAGATCCGTGCAAGAATACGTTCTCTGGTATCAAGAGCTTGGTATGCAAGATGTTCCTCGTGTTGGCGGTAAAAACGCTTCACTAGGTGAAATGATCTCAAACCTAGCTAACGCTGGTGTTCAAGTGCCAGGTGGTTTCGCTACAACCGCTGATGCATTCAATGAGTTTCTAGAGCAATCTGGTTTAAACTCAAAAATCCACGATATTTTAGACACATTGGATGTGGATGATGTAAATACACTCGCTAAAGTCGGTGCCGAAATCCGCCAATGGATTATCGATACACCATTCCAACCAAACCTAGACCAAGCCATCCGCGACGCATATAGCCAACTACACGGCGACGCATCACAAGATGTTTCATTTGCAGTTCGCTCATCTGCTACAGCAGAAGACATGCCAGACGCTTCATTCGCAGGACAACAAGAAACGTTTTTAAACGTACGTGGTATTGATTCAGTAATGACTGCTATCAAACACGTGTTTGCCTCACTATTTAATGACCGCGCTATTTCTTACCGTGTTCACCAAGGTTATGACCATCGTGGTGTTGCACTTTCAGCTGGTATCCAACGCATGGTTCGTTCAGATAAAGCAGCTTCAGGTGTTATGTTCAGTATTGATACTGAATCTGGCTTTGAAGATGTTGTATTTGTCACTTCAAGCTATGGTCTGGGTGAAATGGTTGTGCAGGGTGCTGTAAACCCAGATGAATTTTATGTTCATAAACCAACACTTGCTAACGGTAAACCAGCGGTAGTTCGCCGTAATATTGGTTCAAAAGCAATCCAAATGATTTACTCTGCAGATGAATCACATGGTAAGCAAGTTGAAATTGTTGACGTTGATTCGTCACTTTCAAACAAATTCTCAATCACAGATGCTGAAGTTCAAGAACTTGCAAAGCAAGCTGTGATCATCGAAAAGCACTACGGTCGTCCAATGGACATCGAGTGGGCAAAAGACGGTAACGACGGTAAGCTTTATATCGTTCAAGCTCGTCCAGAAACAGTTCGTTCCAACGAAGACGCTAACGTAATGGAGCGTTTCCAATTAAATGGTACAAGCACTGTTGTTGCTGAAGGCCGTGCAATTGGTCACAAGATTGGTTCAGGTACAGTACGCGTACTAGATTCAATTGATGAAATGGACAAAGTACAACAAGGTGACATTCTAGTTACTGACATGACTGACCCAGACTGGGAGCCAATCATGAAACGTGCCGCTGCAATTGTTACAAACCGTGGCGGTCGTACATGTCACGCGGCAATCATTGCTCGTGAATTAGGTATTCCTGCAGTTGTTGGTTGTGGTAATGCAACTGATTTAATTAAAGCAGGCCAAGATGTAACTGTTTCGTGTGCCGAAGGTGACACAGGTTATATCTACGAAGGTATTTTAGATTACGAAGTACTTACTTCACGTGTTGATGAAATGCCAGAGTTACCAATGAAAGTTATGATGAACGTAGGTAACCCTGATCGTGCATTTGACTTTGCACGCTTACCTCATGCAGGTGTTGGCCTTGCGCGTGTTGAATTCGTAATCAACCGTATGATTGGTGTTCACCCTAAAGCACTTCTTAACTTTGATGCTCAATCTGACGAGTTAAAAGCTGAAATCTCAGAAATGATGGCAGGTTATGAATCACCTGTAGAATTCTATATTTCTAAGCTTGTTGAAGGTATTGCAACACTAGGTTGTGCGTTTGCACCTGAGCGTGTCATTGTTCGTATGTCTGACTTTAAGTCAAACGAATATGCAAACCTTGTTGGCGGCCAGCAATATGAGCCGGAAGAAGAAAACCCAATGATTGGTTTCCGTGGTGCAGCACGTTATATCTCTGAAGATTTCCGTGACTGTTTCGCGTTAGAGTGTGAAGCGATTAAACGTGTTCGCAACGAAATGGGTATGACTAATATTGAAATCATGATCCCATTTGTTCGTACGCTTGAAGAAGGTAAGCGCGTTATTGAATTACTTGAAGAACATGGCCTTAAACGTGGCGAAAATGGTCTGAAAGTAATCATGATGTGTGAATTACCATCAAACGCGTTACTTGCAGATGAGTTCTTAGAATATTTTGATGGTTTCTCTATCGGTTCAAACGACTTAACTCAGTTAACATTAGGTCTTGACCGTGACTCAGGTTTAATTGCGCATCTATTTGATGAGCGTAACCCTGCAATCAAGAAACTATTATCAATGGCTATTCAAACTGCTAAAGCAAAAGGCAAATACGTAGGTATTTGTGGTCAAGGTCCTTCAGATCATGAAGACTTTGCAGCTTGGTTAGTTGAGCAGGGCATTGATTCTGTTTCTCTAAACCCAGATACAGTATTAGAAACTTGGTTATATCTTGCTAAGAAATTAGCCGACTAAGTACTTTATTTAATTAAAATAAAGATTCTGATATAAAAAATGCCAGCACTTAGCTGGCATTTTTGTTACTTCGAAGGGCGTGTTGACCTTTTGTGATTAATTTTGCAGCAGTGTGTTTGGTATTTAGGCAAGGCAGAGCCTATGTAGTGTGATTGTTCCACATAAATAGGCGATAACGCAGCATCAATGCCAAACACGCGCTGCCCTTCGGGTTCTTTCTAGGGGCGATTAACTCTTTGTTGCTCGATTTTTACTTAGCCCACTAGGTTACAAATCTCGCGCCGCGATTAAATCGCCCCTAGAGTGAACAAATTTTAATCCACAAAGGTCAACACGCCCTCTAGGGAAGCTAATGCTTCCTTTTCCTTTAAACTTTACCATTCAAACATATAAGCCATTTTACTGATCATTCGAAGCGGTACTTTATGTTCACAGCGCTTAGCATATAGATGCTGTAAAGATTTATCTTTAATTTCACCAACGATCACTTCTTTTACTTGATAACCCAGTGCAGTGGCCGCTTGTGCATAGGCGATAAATTCCCACTTTTTAATATTAGTGTTATCAACAATTACTAACGGAATTTCTTCTGCTAAGGCATTAATAAAGCGTGCAAGGTTTAGATTGTGATACTCAGATAACTTGTACTTATCAAATTGATACACACCTTCGCTATTGTAAAAATAATCATCTGTTGCGCACACGACATAATCACTTTCATTACCAGCTACCAACTCATCAGCAAGGCTTTGTGCGTAATATGATTTACCTGAGCCTGGTAAGCCGCGAAGAATAAAAACTTGTTTCATAGCACCTGTTATACAATTTAATTAAAGACTAAAGGACAGTTATCCTATTGAGAATTTTTAATAATGCCACAAAATAACCAATTAGCGCAGCGAGAATTTAAATAAACGCAAATTTTACGCAAAATATTGCTGCTATTTTACTCAATTGAAGAAAAACTACTAAAGAGTACGCCTCAATAGTTTTTTTATTTGATTTACGAGGGTAAGATAGTCGATTCAAGTGCAATGCACAGCATTATTATATTAGGCAACTTATATCATTGGAGTGAAGATGAGCCATTTAGCGATTTCAGAGCTATTAAAAGGCAAGGTTGCGGTAGACAGCCAAGTAACAGTAAAAGGCTGGATCCGTACACGCCGCGATTCAAAAGCAGGAATTTCATTTTTAGCCGTTCATGACGGTTCGTGTTTTGATCCTATTCAAGCGGTAGTACCTAATTCACTCAATAATTATGATGAAGTAACACGTTTAACTGCAGGTTGTTCTGTATCTGTAACAGGTGTTCTTGTGCCTTCTGCGGGTCAAGGCCAGTCTTTCGAAATTCAAGCTAACTCTGTAGAAGTATTAGGTTGGGTTGAGAACCCAGACACATACCCTATGTCTGCGAAACGTCACAGCATTGAATATTTACGTGAGCACGCACACCTTCGCCCTCGTACTAACATCATGGGCGCGGTAACCCGTGTACGTAACTGTTTAGCACAAGCGATTCACCGTTTTTATCACGAGCAAGGTTACTACTGGATCAGCACACCGATCATCACTGCAAGTGACTGTGAAGGTGCCGGTGAAATGTTCCGTGTATCTACTTTAGATATGCAAAACTTACCACGCACAGATAAAGGCGACATCGATTACAGTGAAGATTTCTTCGGTAAAGAAGCATTCTTAACAGTATCTGGTCAATTAAATGGTGAGACATATGCCTCAGCAATGTCAAAAATCTATACCTTTGGCCCTACTTTCCGTGCTGAGAACTCAAACACATCTCGTCACTTAGCAGAGTTTTGGATGGTTGAACCTGAAGTTGCATTCGCAGATTTAGAAGATATCGCAAAACTTGCTGAAGACATGCTGAAATATGTTTTCAATGCAGTATTAACTGAGCGCCGTGACGATATGGAATTCTTTGCACAACGTGTTGAGAAAACAGCTATCTCTCGTTTAGAAGAGTTCGTTACTAAAGATTTCGCACAAGTTGATTACACAGATGCTATCGAAATCTTAAAAGCGTGTGGTAAGAAATTCGAATACCCTGTTGAATGGGGTGTAGATTTACAGTCTGAGCACGAACGTTACCTTGCTGAAGAGCACTTTAATGCGCCAGTAGTTATTAAAAACTACCCGCGTGATATTAAAGCCTTCTACATGCGTCAAAACGAAGACGGCAAAACAGTGGCAGCGATGGACGTAGTTGCACCAGGTATTGGTGAAATCATCGGTGGTTCTCAACGTGAAGAGCGTCTAGATGTATTAGATAAGCGTCTAGAAGAAATGGGCTTAAACAAAGAAGATTACAGCTGGTACCGCGACCTACGTAAATACGGTACTGTACCGCACTCAGGTTTTGGTCTAGGTTTTGAGCGTTTAGTTGCATATGTAACAGGTATGGGTAACGTACGTGACGTTATCGCCTTCCCACGAACAAAAGGCAGCGCGACTTACTAATAAGTAACGCCACATATTCTAAAAGCCGCTTTCGAGCGGCTTTTTTGTGTCTAAATCATTAAATATTTTATAAATTCTGATTAGCAAAGCCAGACATATTGCCTATATTGATAGGAAGCTAACTATTTAGGAGTTTGCGTCTACTATGCTATTTCGCTCTATTAAAGCCCTTTTGCTATCTACAACTCTTATTTCTGCACATAGTGCGTATGCAATTGAAGAAAATATTTATTCGAAGCCTATTTTTATTGCTGGCTCAACCACAGTGACAGAATTATTAGTCGATATAAAAGACGACTTAAGCCAAGAATTTGGAAATAGTATACAAATTAGGCCAATGGGCAGTGACAAAGGGATTAAAGCCATTGCCGATAATGTAATTGATATTGGCACCAGCTCTCGATATTTAACAAAAGAAGAGCAACAACGCTGGCCTTTTTTGCGGCAGATAATCATAGCTCAAGATGCAATCGCATTCTTTGTAAATAAAAACTTAAACATCACTGAACTTACCACTAAAGAGCTGAGCGATATCTACCAAGGCAAACTAAAGGCGTGGTCTGAGGTTTCTCCTTATACTCCAGAGCTAAGCGCAAAAAATGATGAGATCCTGCTTTTTAGCAAAGGCACTAGTCATGGTAGTTTTGATGTGTTTTTGGAATATTTAAACTTAGATTATATACAAGAGCCAGGCAGTAATTTCATACGCTTAAAAATGGCGGGTAATAGAGGTTTATTTTCTAAACAAAAAGTAGAGCTTTATGATCAGTTCAATCAAGCGCTGGGTATAGTCCAGCGTATTCCAAATGCCATTGCCTATGATTCATATGGCGCTATTAGTAAATTAGAAAATGACAGACGTATTAATAGAGTAACGTTACTTGAGATCGACGGTGTAAGCCCTTCTGTTGAATCAATTCAAAGTGGCGACTATGCCTTTGTTAGACCACTTGTGCTAATAGTAAACACACAATCACCCCGCTCAAAAAAGATTGGCGACAAGCTCGCTGTGATTGTTAAATCAAACAAGATACAACAGAAAATGCTTGAGTTTGGTTACCTTCCGGTAAAATAGTTAAACGAAAAAAAGCTGCGCACCTAAAAAGGTGAACAGCTTTTAACAACCAGAATCGTTATGAATTACAGAGCGCTTTCAAGCTCTGGTAACACATCAAATAAATCGGCAACTAAACCATAGTCAGCAACTTGGAAAATTGGCGCATCAGGGTCTTTATTGATAGCAACAATCACTTTAGAGTCTTTCATACCCGCTAAGTGTTGAATCGCACCACTAATACCCACAGCAATATATAAATCTGGGGCAACAATTTTACCTGTTTGACCTACTTGCATATCGTTTGGTACAAAGCCCGCATCAACAGCAGCACGTGAAGCACCAATGGCTGCGCCTAGTTTGTCGGCAATACCATTTAATAACGCAAAGTTTTCACCATTTTGCATACCACGACCACCTGAAATAACCACAGGTGCTGCAGTAAGCTCTGGACGCTCAGACTCAGTTTGTTCTTCTGATACAAACTCACTCAGACCAACAGAACCTTTTCCTGTAACACTAGTTACAGCTACTGGTGCTTGCTCTTGTGCAATATCAAAGCTACTTGCACGAACAGTAATAACCTTTTTGCTATCCAATGATTTAACTGTCGCAATTGCATTACCTGCATAAATAGGACGCTTAAAGGTATCTGCATCAATAACGTCGATGATTTCAGAGATTTGCGCTACATCTAAAAGTGCAGCAACACGCGGCATAAAGTTTTTACCCGTTGTTGTTGCGCTTGCGACAATGTGTGAATAGTTATCAGCTAAAGATAAAACTATATCAGCTAGGTTTTCTGCAAGTTGATTAGCATAAGCTGCATCATCGGCAATAAGTACGTTACTAACACCTGCAATTGATGCTGCTTGTTCACTCATTGCTGATAAGTTTTCGCCTGCAAGTAGTAAATCTACATCAAAGCCTAGTTTAACAGCAGCAGTAATCGTTTTATTGGTTTCAGGCTTTAGAACACCTTTATCGTGTTCGGCTATCACTAATGTTTTCATTTAGATCACCTTCGCTTCTGTTTTTAACTTTTCTACCAATGTTGCTACATCTTCTACGATGATGCCGCCACTGCGTTTTTCTGGCTCATTTACTTCTACCAGCTGCACGCGAGGCGCAAGGTCTACACCTAGGCTGTCAGCAGCAATTACTTCAAGTGGTTTACGTTTTGCCTTCATAATGTTTGGCAATGAAGCGTAGCGTGGCTCATTTAAACGTAAGTCTGTGGTTACGATAGCAGGTAGTTTAAGAGCAACTGTTTGTAAGCCACCATCTACTTCACGCGTTACATTAACCGTACCTGCTTGAACATCGACTTTAGATGCAAAGGTACCTTGACCACGACCCGTTAAAGCTGCAAGCATTTGACCGGTTTGATTGTTGTCAGAGTCAATCGATTGCTTACCTAAAATAACTAGCTCAGGTGATTCTTGCTCTACAATCTTGCTCAGTAATTTAGCAACATGTAAAGATTCAAGCTTTTCTTCTGTTTCAATATGAATGGCTTTATCAGCACCGAGTGCTAAAGCCGTGCGTAATTGCTCTTGAGATGATTTATTACCAATAGTCACAGCAACAACCTCAGTGGCCGTCCCTGCTTCTTTTAAACGAATAGCTTCTTCAATTGCAATTTCACAAAACGGGTTCATCGCCATTTTTACATTAGCTAGATCAACATCCGTTTTATCGGCTTTAACGCGTGCTTTGACGTTGTAGTCAATTACTCTTTTAATTGGAACGAGGACTTTCATCGTGACTCCATCAATTGTGTGTTCTCAAAGTTGACCTAAACGTCAACTTATTTATTTTATGAATTCAGACTACTTCCTGTTGACGTAAACGTCAACCTAAAATAACCTTAAAGTATTCACAGCCTGTAACGTTTCATTTGCAAGTATGAAATAAGGTTCTTTATAGCAGGTCCGTCACCGAGAAGAGGTTTATATGGTCGAACGCGAAACCATGGAATTTGATGTAGTCATCGTAGGCGCAGGCCCAGCAGGTTTATCAACTGCGATTAGATTGGCTCAACAAGCACAAGAAAAACAACAAGAATTAATGATCTGTGTGGTAGAAAAAGGCTCTGAGGTGGGCGCACACATTTTATCGGGTGCGGTTTTCGAAACCAAAGCGCTGGATGAATTATTACCTGATTGGCAGTCATTAGGCGCACCAGTTACCACTAAAGTAACGCAAGATGATATTTACTGGTTCAATAACAGTGAAAAAGCCACCAGCATCCCCCACTTTGCTAGCCCTAAAACATTCCATAACGAAGGCAATTATATTGTCTCTATGGGTAATGTATGTCGCTTTTTAGCAGAGCAAGCGGAAAACTTAGGGGTAGAAATATTCCCTGGTTTTAGTGCTCACTCTTTGATTATTGAAGACGAAACAGTGAAAGGCATTATCACTGGCGATATGGGCCTTGATAAAGACGGCAACGAAAAAGATGGTTACATGCCGGGTATGGAGCTTAGAGCTAAATACACAGTATTTGCTGAGGGCTGTCGCGGTCATTTAGGTAAAGAGCTAATCAAACACTTTGCCCTTGATAAAGATGCATCACCACAGCATTACGGTTTGGGATTCAAAGAAATTTGGCAAATCGACCCGAGTAAACACAAAGAAGGCACAGTCGTACATGGCACAGGCTGGCCGTTAACCGTTGATACCAGTGGTGGTGCATTTATGTATCACAGCGATAACAACCAAATTGTGGTGGGCTTAATTGTTGACCTTAACTATTCAAATCCACATTTAAGCCCGTTTGATGAATTCCAACGCATGAAACATCACCCTGTCTTTAAAGATGTTTTAGAAGGCGGTGAACGTATAGCCTATGGCGCAAGAGCCATTGCCAAAGGTGGCCTACGTTCGTTACCGAAAATGCACTTCCCGGGTGGTTTACTTGTGGGTTGTGATGCCGGCACATTAAACTTTGCTAAGATCAAAGGTAATCATACAGCCATGAAATCAGGAATGGTTGCTGCTGATGTGATCGTAGCAGCTCTTAGCGACGGTAAAGAAAATGCCGATTTAGCTGAATATAAATCAGCTTTTGAACAAAGCTGGGCGTACAAAGAGCTCTATCAATCACGTAACTTTGGCCCTGTTATGCACAAACTGGGTAAGTTCTTAGGTGGGGCTTATAACACCCTAGATCAAAACCTATTTGGTGGCAGCTTACCGTTTAATTTTGAAGACAACATGCCAGATCATGCCACATTAGTTGCAGCTGATCAGGCAGAAAAAATCGATTACCCGAAAGCAGACGGCAAGCTTAGCTTTGATAAACTTTCATCGGTATTTTTATCAAATACCAATCATGAAGAATTACAGCCATGTCATTTAAAGCTAAAAGATAACTCGATTCCTATTGCAGTGAATTTACCTAAATTCGATGAACCTGCACAACGCTACTGCCCTGCGGGTGTTTACGAAGTACAAGAGGTTGAAGGTGAAAAAGAGTTTGTGATCAACTCACAAAACTGTGTGCACTGTAAAACCTGCGACATAAAAGACCCAAGTCAAAACATTACTTGGGTAACACCTGAAGGTGCTGGCGGGCCAAACTACCCTAATATGTAACGCACGTTACTCATTTAATTAAAATTTATCCTAAATTGCAGGGGCTTCGGCCCCTTTTTTAGGCTATGCTGAAAATGTCGTGTTTTATAAAAGTGAGTAAAGTATGCCGTCTTCAAGTGTAACCTTTCGTTTTTTAGCTGAACCTACCGATGTCAATTTTGGCGGTAAGGTTCATGGTGGTGTAGTAATGAAGTGGATTGACCAAGCTGGTTACGCCTGTGCTGCAGGTTGGAGCGGTCATTACTGCGTAACTGTTTCTGTTGCGGGTGTGAAGTTTCAGCGCCCTATTTTGGTTGGCCAAATAGTCGAAGTGAAAGCTAGTATTGCCCACACAGGTAAAACAAGCATGCAAATCTTTATACAAGTACGCTGCGGCGACCCTAAAACCCAAAACCTAGTTGAAACCAATCATTGTGTTATAAGTTTTATTGCTATGGATGAAGCAGGATACCCAATCGAAGTACCCTCATACACAGCCGTAACAGACGAAGAAAAGAAAATCGAAAACTATGCGATAAAAATGAAAGAGATCGCGATAGAAACAGAAACCCTTTTACAAAAAGCCTAAAAATTTAAAGCAACAAAAAATTATAAACTGTACCTAGTAACTTCTACAGAGCACCCTGAAATTGTTACGACTGCCAAACTGAATGCCTGATTACAGTTTCAACAAACTGAACAAAAAACCACTTTATAAAGCCTAAAAACAATACTTTAGGCTTTGTTTTCAGCTTGGCATTGCCGTTGCAATACTCCTTGTGAATGACGCGAAACATTCGTTTATTTATTTTATAAAGGAGCTATTAAATGATTAAAGCAATTTCACTTTCTGCACTTTCTTTAGCACTACTAGGTTTTAATAATGCTGCGCATGCAGATATTACTGAAATGGATTCTCCGCGTATTTATACCGGTATCGGCTACGGCCAATATTCTTTTGAGTTTGAAGACAGTGAAAATGACACTGACTTTGATGACGATTCACAAATGCTAAAAGGTTATATTGGTACTCAGTTTAACAAGTACTTAAGCCTTGAACTTGCTTATCAAAATTTTGATGAAGTAAGCGATATCGATTCTAAAGCTGAAATTGACGGTGTTTCATTAGCAGCACGCTTAGCAGCCCCAATTACAGATAGCTTTTCTGTTTATGCCAAAGGTGGTTGGCTAGAGTGGGATGCTGAAATTGAGCAAGACCTAGGCGAGCTTGGCAGCATCAGTGCTGACTCAGACGGTGGTGATGTATTTTATGGTGCAGGTGTAGAATATGCCTTCACAACAAACATGCAAGTACGTTTAGAGTATGAGCGCTATAAATTAGAAGATGATATTGACCCAGATATGGATGTTGCGTCTGTATCATTCCAATACATGTTTTAATTTAGACTACACAGTCTAAATATTAAAAGGCAGTCTCGACTGCCTTTTTTTGTGTTTGCATGTAAAATGTCGGCAGATTTTCTTAACGACAATGCACAATGAGCGAATACCAATTAACTGCCGTCGGCCATATTCAATCCCCTTATAAACAAAAGTTTGCCATACCTCGCCAACCTCGTTTGGTTCCTGAAGCTAAAGCAAAGCTGGTATTCAGCAGCGATTTTAATCGTGAAGAGTTTGTACGCGGCCTCGATGAATTTAGCCATATTTGGCTGTTATTTAGATTTCATGAAACCGCAGATAAAGGCTATTCAGCAATGGTGAGACCCCCTCGCCTAGGCGGTAATGAACGTAAAGGTGTATTTGCAACACGTGCAACCTTTCGCCCAAATGCAATTGGCATGAGTGCTGTAAAACTTGAAGGCATTGAATATAAAAATGGTCAATTAAGCTTATTGCTTTCAGGTATCGATTTACTCGATGGCACACCTATTTTAGATATTAAACCTTATTTGCCCTACTCAGACGCAATGACCGATGCCACCGCAGGCTTTGCCGATACCCGACCAGAAACCGATATGAGTGTTGAGTTTAGTGAAGAAGCCCTGGCGTTTATCGAAAAACAGACCGAACAACCTGAATTAAAAGCGTTTATAAGCAATGTATTAAAGCAAGATCCTCGCCCTGCTTATAAAAAGCAACGTGACTCAGAACAAAGCTACGGCATGACCTTATATGATTTTAATATTAGGTGGCATGTTCAGGACAATCATAATACAGTGACCAGCATTGAAAAATGCTAGTTTTTAGCATATAGCGCTTTAGTGTCAGTGCTTCCACTGGTAAACTTAGCGCCTTGTTATTACTCAAACGTCTTGAGTAAACGATAATAATTTTAACACTACTTGGAATAGAGATGCGTACCAGTCAATATATACTCGCAACACTTAAAGAAACTCCGTCTGATGCAGAAATTGTTTCTCATCAATTAATGCTACGAGCAGGCATGATCCGCCGCGTTGCGTCGGGTTTGTATACATGGTTGCCCTCTGGTCTACGCGTACTTAAAAAAGTAGAAAACATCGTACGTGAAGAAATGGATAAAGCAGGCGCTATCGAAATGTTAATGCCTATTATCCAACCAGCTGATCTTTGGGAAGAGTCTGGTCGTTGGGAGCAGTTTGGTCCTGAATTACTGCGTATTAATGACCGTCACAACCGTCCATTTGCACTTGGCCCTACACACGAAGAAGTGATCACAGATTTTGTACGTAAAGAGGTAAACTCTTATAAGCAATTACCGCTTACTCTTTACCAAGTACAAACAAAAGTACGTGACGAAGTTCGTCCTCGTTTTGGTGTAATGCGTGCTCGTGAATTTACGATGAAAGATGCTTACTCTTTTCACTTAAGTGATGAGTGTTTAGAGAAAACATACCAAGTAATGCACAAAGCATACTGCAACATATTCGAGCGCCTTGGTCTTGATTACCGCCCTGTTATCGCTGATACCGGTTCTATCGGTGGTAGCGTGTCACATGAGTTCCATGTGCTTGCAGAATCAGGCGAAGATGCAATCGCATTTAGTGATGCAAGTGATTATGCTGCAAATATCGAAAAAGCAGAAGCACTGGCACCGACTGAAGAGCGCCCAGCTCCAAGCAAAGAACTAAAAGCGTTCCCAACGCCTGATGCAAAATCAATTGCTGAGCTTAAAGAGCACTATGGTGTTAAACCTCACCGCGGCGTGAAAACATTAATCGTGTATGGCGCACCAGATGAAAACGAACAACGTGGTTTAGTTGCCCTTGTATTACGTGGCGACCATGATCTAAACGAGTTAAAAGCTGAGAAACACCCGCTTGTAGACTCACCGCTTGAAATGGCAAAAGAAGAAGACATCGTTGCTGCTATTGGCGCAAAACCAGGTTCATTAGGCCCAGTCGGCCTATCAATGCCAATCATTGTTGACCGCACAGCTAACGTAATGGCTGATTTTGTAGCTGGTGCTAATAAAGATGGTGAACATTTCAGCGGTATCAACTGGGATCGCGATGTAGAAAACTACGAAGTGGCTGATATCCGTAATATCGTGGAAGGCGATCCAAGCCCGTGTGGCCAAGGTTCACTGCAAATTAAACGTGGTGTTGAAGTTGGCCATATTTTCCAACTTGGCACTAAGTACTCAGAAGCAATGAAAGCAGGCGTATTAAGTGAATCAGGTAAAAACCAAGTAATGACAATGGGTTGTTACGGTATTGGTGTATCACGTATCGTAGCTGCCGCTATTGAGCAAAACAACGACCAATACGGTATTAAATGGCCGCAACCTATCGCACCATTTGATTTAGCAATTGTACCTATGAACATGCATAAGTCTCATCGTATTCCGGATATTGCAGATAACCTTTACAAAGGTTTGAAAGATGCAGGTTTAGATGTGTTGTTTGATGACCGTAAAGAGCGCCCTGGTGTTATGTTTAACGACATGGAATTATTAGGTGTGCCTTTCACGCTAGTTATTGGTGAGCGTAACCTTGATGAAAATAAGGTGGAGCTTAAAAACCGTCGTACTGGTGAAAAGCTAATGCTTGATTTAGACAGTGCCGCTTCCGAAATTGCCGCACTTGTTAAAGGCTAATTAAGTCAGCTCTACAAAATTTAAAAAACCGCTTCGGCGGTTTTTTTGTTTTATTAATTGTCATAGATGTTTCGCTAAAGCGTCTTTTAACTGTCATTGATTCTGCCTAGCATTTACTTTATTACACCATGAGTAAATGCCATGAATAACACCACTTGCAGTAGTAAAACCCACTATCCTGCCGTTTGGATTTCCGACGTTCACTTAGGTTATAAAGACTGCCAAGCGCAGTATTTACTAGACTTTTTAAATGCGATTGAATGCGATGTTCTGTATTTGGTCGGTGATATTGTCGATTTATGGTCAATGAAACGACAGTTCTTTTGGCACCCTAGCCATTATGATGTATTAGCGCTTATTCAACAAAAAGCAAAAGACGGCACTCGAGTGATCTATATACCGGGTAACCACGACGAAACCTTTCGCCATTATGCTAATGATTCATTATTCGGTATAGAAGTACATAAACAATATATTCATACCACAAAAGCCAACAAACGGTTTTTACTGTTGCATGGCGACGATTTTGATTCAGCAACCCGCTACAACAAATTAATCAGTATTGCAGGCGATGCAGGATACGACTTTTTACTTTTTTTAAATCGTTGGACTAATCGCATTCGCCGTTTATTTGGCGGTAATTATTGGTCATTGGCCTCTTGGATAAAAGCGCGAGTGCATAAAGCACGTGAAGCAATTGACGCATTTGAAAAAGCGGCAATCCACGAAGCAAAAAAACAAGCCGTCGATGGCATCATTTGTGGGCATATTCATCACCCAGCCGTTAAAGTGGTTGATGGAATTTTGTATTGCAATGATGGCGACTGGATTGAGAGCTGCACTGCATTAGTTGAAAACAGCTCTGGCCGTATTGAGTTATTGCACTGGAGTGAAACACAAAAAGTGATTCACTCTGCTGATATTAGTGCATTAACGCCTAAACCTGCATTTAATAAAGAACGCGATGCCGCTTAAGCCTTCAGCCACATTGATAGCTTTTTACGCAATGTGGCTTGTTTAATTGGCTTGGTGATATAGTCGTTCATACCAACACTGAGGCATTTTTCTCTATCGCCAGCCATCGCACTTGCGGTCATGGCTATGATCACCACATCTTGGTATTTCTCGCCTGTTTTTCCCTGCCTGATTGCTTTGGTACAGTCATACCCATTTAAGTTTGGCATTTGGCAATCCATCAAGATCAGATCAAATTGAGTTTCGCTATTATTCAATACCTCAATTGCTTCAAGACCATCGCTGGCTGATTCAATATGAACATGGCTATCTCTTAAAATGGCTTTGCTCACCTCAATATTAATCATGTTATCGTCGACGATAAGCACTGAACGAGATGTTAAATCAAGCTCAATAATTTCTTTAGTATCTGTATTTTTACGCTCAATAACAGAGTTATTATCATTAAATAAAACCGCGAGTTTATAGGCTAATTCATCTGGAGTGACAGGTTTTGCAATAACAGTACAATTGCTCGGTAATGTTTCTTTTTGTTTAAGTGATGCCATAACACCTAAAATTAATACACAGGTGTCGGGGTATCGATTTGCAAAACTCAACACATTATTTAGTTCTGGGTGTTTATGATCAATGATAAGTAAATCTAACTGATTGAAATCATTTTCAGGTATATCACTTATTCGAGAAACTTTCGATGGCTGAGGCTGACAAGTTTTCTCTAATTGGGTTTCAATGTTCTGACCAAGTAGAGCATATAAAACTGCACAACCAACTTGTTTGTTATTCAAAGCCGTAATCGTACCCTGCTCTTTTAATGAGCCACTGAGTGACACTGTGATACTTGCACAAAAGCGGCTTCCTTTTCCTTTTTCACTTTCAACGATAATATCACCGCCCATCAACTGAGCGAGCTTTCGACTTATTGAAAGCCCTAAACCACTGCCACCATAATGGCGTGTGGTACTTGAGTCCTCTTGGGTAAACACTTCAAACAATTTACTTTGGTTTTCTTTCGAAATACCAATACCTGTATCTTCAACTACAAAGCTTAGGCAAAGCGTATTATCTGTATGCAGCTGCTCTTTTACCGTTAAGCTAACATGACCCTTGTGGGTAAATTTAAATGCATTACTCAATAAATTATTGAGAATTTGTTTTAAACGGTGGCTATCACCCATTACGGTACGCTTAGTAATAGCATGCGCATCGAACAGTATTTCAATACCTTTTTTCTGACCTTGAACAGCCATTGATGTTATTAAATCACTGCACACTGAAACGACATCAAACTCGTGACTATCTAAATCAAGTTTACCTGCTTCAATTTTTGAAAAATCGAGAATGTCATTAATCAGTGTCATCAATGAGTTAGCGCTGGTATTTGCATAATGTAAGTATTGCATTTGCTGAGTAGATAATGGCTCTTCTTCAAGCATTTCGAGCATGCCAAGTACACCATTCATCGGGGTGCGGATTTCATGGGAGATGTTAGCGACAAACTCACTTTTAGCTTTACTGGCAGCTAATGCTTCTTCGGTGGCCTTTTCGAGTTCGGCTGTGCGGCTTTTTACTTTTTCTTCTAGTGTCACATTAAGCTTTTCTAGTTGATGTTGAGCGCACTTAAGTGAATCAATATTGCGTAGTATTGCCGCTATTTGATATTGCTGCTTCGCTGCATCAAAAACAGGTGTCATGGTAATCGAGAAATAATGAGTGCTCTGTTCACTAATGTGAACCGCTTCAAACGAGCAACGCTGCCCTTCTTTAATGGCTTGTGCAATCCCTTGAAAATCTTCATCGTTATAATTAAACAAGGTATCAAAATGGGTGGTTTGCTCTGTAATACCAAAAAACGTTTTTGCCGTTTCATTCGCATTACAAATAACACCATTTGGCTGAACCATAATAATGGCATCTGTCGAGTCTTCTATGATTTTACTATTCTTTTCTTTTAGAAAACTCAGCTCAATTTTTCTGTTGATGTCACGTTGGTAGATAATAAATAACATCAGTACTACTAAAATTATTAAGCATAAAATGCCAATAAACCTTAATCGCTTTTGATGTATTTCATGCAGCAATGTATCGGTATTTATTGAGACAGCCAATGTAAGTGGCTGCATTTGAACGCCATTGTTAAACTCAATAATTTTATCTATATATAGTTTTTCAGGTAGGTTTACTACGTCAAAAAAATCAACGCCTGACATTTGTTGTTGAGTGCTAAACTCTTCATTCCAATAATGAGCATCATCTAGCTCAAAACTAAAACGGTATGATTCCTTTGGATGATAGATAAATTGTTGCTGCGCATTTAATAAATACACTGACATATTATCAGCGATGTTACTGCTAAGCTTATTAAGCAGATCGGCTGCATAATAGTTTAAGATCAAAACTGCAAAAGGCTTACCTTCAGCATCTTTTACTAGTTTTGCAATCCGATATGTACTTGTATAGGGCTTTTGTAAACGGCCATTTTCACGATTGTAGTTAATAGGTGAAATATAAATTTGGCCATTTTCAAGCTGTGCTGTGATTTGCATGTAATCACGTTGGCCTTTATGTTGTAACTTTTCCTCACCTATTCTATCGACTTGACCATTTACATTATCAACACGTACAACCTCTTTGCCATTATCAGCAATATAAATGTAGCGAGCTTGTGCGAGGTCTTTATCTGTTGACATAAAACCAGTAAAGATTTTTGCTAGGCGATCTTTCCATGCCGAGATAGGCGTGCCTAACACGGGATCTATATTTTGATCATTGGTAGCGCGCATAATTGCAAGCACTGGCGGCGTTGAATCTAAAAAGTTAAGTGCAGAAATATTCTCTCTTAAACTTGTTTTTAGTACATTTTTTTTAGTGTCGAGCTCTCTCTTCATCTGTTCAAAGGTGCGGCTGAACACATCCTCTCTAAGGTCGTATTCATACTTTACAGTTACAAAAATTGCCAATAGCAAGAGAATACAAAAAGCGAGTATTGGTAATTTGTGACGTTGATAGAAATGCGCTGAATGTCCAGAATCCATTGAATCGAAAGCCTTCTTTTCTACTCTGCTTTAGAGTATAGGAGAGAATAGTAATAAAAGCGGAGTATACAGAAAATATATTAAGTAATAAGAACTCGTAAGTACTTAGCTTGGCTTACAAACAAATAAAGCACCAAAATGATGCTTTATTATTAGGTAAAATCAGTATCTCTTATCTAAATAAGACATCTTCTTTATTAAACCATTTAACGCAAAACGCGAGTAATGCACCTGCCACAATCACTGTCGCTAAGAAAATTAAACCCACGAGTGTGTAATCAACTGTACCTTTAATGATTTCTTTGATTGCCAAAGCTACATTTGTAACAGGAATGAATGCTGTTTTGCTCGTCAGTTCAACATTTGGCATCAAGGCAACCATAATTGGAAAAATTACACCCATGCTAAGTGGTGCCATGTAGTTTTGCGCTTCTTTAAAGGTTCGCGCATAAATTGAAATAGCCAACGCTAATGATGAGAAGATTGCAGCAATAGGTAATAACAAAACAAAAATCAGCCCTAAATCTAATACGGTTAAAGAGCTAAATGCGTTTTTAACAACTGCTAAATCTACGAATGCAATGGCCACTGATATCCACACACCCATACTGAGTACAGTAATGGTGGTTGTCGCAATAGAAGAAGCAAGTAAGGTTACAAACTTACCTAACACCAGCTGTGTACGGGTGATTGGTGTAAGTAGAAGGGTTTCGAGCGTACCACGCTCTTTTTCACCAGCTCCTAAATCAATCGCCGGATACGTTGCACCCATCAATACCAGAGGAATAAGTAGATAAGGAATAAACCCACCTATTTTCTCGCCAAGATTTTCACGTTTATCTGCAGTGTCGACCTTCACAACTTTAATAGGCTCGATAATGGCAGCTTGTTGCTCTTCTGATACACCAAAGCTTAATAGTTTGTTTGTACGCAGCGTATCGCCATATTCTTTTGCCAGTTCTTTTACACGGTCAAATAAGAAGTTAATTGCTTTTGCGTCGTTATACACAACTTGCCATTCGCTTTGATTTGCATCATCTAAGGTTTGCTTAGCGTCTGACGGTAAATAGATACCCATGTCTATGGTGCCTGCTTTTACCGCTTTAGTGAGATCTTCTACCGTATTAAAGGTTTCGTCGCCTTTATATAAAGCAAAGCTCTTATGGTAAAACACCTTATCTGTAAAATCTTGTGCGTAATTGCCATTGATAATAGCGTAAGTATGGACCTCTTGTTCTGCCTCTAACGCCGCTTGTGAACTAATAAAGGCCATAACAGCAAATAACAGTGGGAAGATAGCAACCGGTAGTGCAACAACGAATATCAATGTTTTACGGTCACGTAACAGCTCTTTTAATTCCTTTTTAAATACTTCAAACATCACGGCTCTCCGTTAAAATATTCATAAACGCTTGGTTTAATTCTTCACTTTGACCTGTTTGTTTAAACTCATCTAAGGTGCCATCAAAGCAACTAATACCTTGGTTTATCACTGCAACACGGTCACAAAGTAAGGCAACTTCATCTAAATGGTGCGTTGAAAAAATAACTGGTGTGCCCTGCTCTTTAAGGCCGCGAATAAAGTTAATTACGGTTTGCGTAGTCATAATATCTAAACCAGTTGTCGGCTCATCAAGAATAACCACATCAGGATGATGAACAACAGCACGGGCAATATTGGCTTTTTGCTTCATACCTGTTGAAAGGTTTTCGGCGCGTTTATCAATAAAGCTGTGCATATCAAGTAAGGTGAATAGCTCATCACAACGAGCGGCTACCGCTTTTTTACTCATGCCATGTAAACGGGCAAAGTATTCAACGTTTTCTTTAACTGTTAAACGCCCATATAAGCCGGTACTACCTGAAAGAAATCCAATTGATTTGCGGCCAACTAACGGCTTTTTAACGATATCGTGACCAGAGATGGTAATGCTGCCTTCATCTGGTTTTAAGGCTGTTGAAATCATTCTAAGGGTGGTTGTTTTACCGGCACCATTTGGGCCGAGTAACCCAAGTACTTCACCTTTGTTACATTGAAAGCTGACGTCTCTCACAGAATGAAAAAACTCTTTATCTTCACGGGGGTCTACGTTGTCCGTTTTATTTTTTTTATGATCTTTTGTTAGCTTAAACTTCTTTTTAAGCCCGGCCACTTCAATCATGTGCGTTTCCTTCGTTTCGGTCTAAAGTAATCAGTGTTACTGTAAAATTCTGGATTTTCATTGTCAGTCCACCATCCTGGTACGCCTAACAAGGGTAAGGGTGATAAGTTTTTATTATCACGCAAACAATCATCAAGCTTTATCATCTCATAAAGACGTTGATCTAGATACGCATATTGCTCGCTTAAATCTTTACAAAATATGTCATCAGGAACAATTACAAATAATGCTTTACCCGTTAAACCAATATACGGCTGAGTGAGCATTTCGTAGTTAGCATGACCAAACATAAATGGCCTAATGCTTTTACCCCAATGTTCACGTTGTTCTACAAAGGCTTGTTGCCATTGGTGGTCGCGTAATTGCTGCTGCCAGCTTTGCTCAGTAATTGCCAGCACCACACCGCATTCGTCAAATAAAGTAAGTGCATTTCGATGTTTACTACGCTCTTTTAGACCATGCAGTTTAATTTCTTCGATATGCTGATGATTAATCAGCGCTTTGGTTTTTGGAAATAAACACCAAATAAAACCACCAAAAAGGTCATGCCAATTTTGTTGTCTTGTTGGTACTTGCCCTGTCTCAAATATGATTTGCTCATAATAACGGGTTTCATCAGCAAACTTTTCATCTTCAACAAAGGTTATGGCTTTGCCCTGTGTAGTTTTCGCATTTAGATATTGATTAAACCACTGGCAAGATGGCCAATCTGACAGTTTATCTAAATTAAATAGCGTCGCTAGGTCACTAAAAGCACCCGTTGTGAGGTATTGTGTTGACCATTGCTCGGGAGCAGTAAATCGTTTCATTGCTTATTTTTTAACTTCTTGATGTATTGTGGGTAGTTTACCGTAAAAACTGGTTCTCATTAATAGAACCTCATATACTAATGCCACCATAAAACAAAAAAAGAGCTATTATGAAACGCTATTTTCCAATGACAGTCCTTGCAAGTGCCATTCTTGCGGGCTGTGCTTCAACAAGTATCACATCAAGTGATGTCGAAAAAGCCTATCAAAGCATTAATTCAGAGCAATTAGCAGAGCATATTAAAGTGCTTGCCTCTGATGAGTTCGGTGGCCGAGCACCATCATCTAAAGGTGAAGAGCTAACGCTTGCCTATTTAACCGACCAATTTAAAGCATTGGGTTTTGAGCCGGGTAACGGTGATAGCTTCTTACAAGAAGTACCGCTTGTTTCACTAGAAGCTGATTCAGACATGGTACTTACTATTGGCGGCAAAGATTACCAATACAAAAAAGATATGGTAATGGGTAGTAGCCGTATTAGTGCTAAGCAAAGCATTAAAGATTCTGAATTAGTATTCGTTGGTTACGGTGTTAATGCACCAGAGTACAACTGGAACGACTACGAAGGCTTAGATGTTAAAGGCAAAACCGTTGTTATGCTGGTAAACGATCCTGGTTTTGCGACGAAAAACCCTGATTTATTCACCGGCGATGCCATGACCTATTACGGTCGTTGGACATACAAATATGAAGAAGCAAGCCGTCAAGGTGCAGCAGGTGCGATTATCATCCACGAAACAGCACCGGCTTCTTACCCATGGTCTGTTGTTGAAAACTCATGGAGCGGTGAACAATTTGGTTTCCAAAAAGAAAATAACAACATGGACCGTGTTGCTGTTGAAGGCTGGGTAACAACTGATGTTGCTAAAGAGCTTTTCACAAAAGCAGGCTTAGATTTCGATAACATGAAAGCTAATGCGGCAAAAGGCGCTTACCATGTTGATATGGGCGACCTAACTGCAAGTGTTGAAGTAAATAATACAATCAAAAAGTCAATTTCGTATAACTTTATCGCGACGTTACCGGGTAGCGAAAAGCCAGACGAGCACATCATTTATTCAGCTCACTGGGATCACCTTGGTACAGATAAAACCCGCAAAGGTGACCAAATCTATAATGGCGCCCACGATAATGCAACGGGCACTGCTGGCTTAATCGAAGTTGCTGAAGCATTCGCTACCTTACCTGAGCACCCTAGCCGTTCAATGACTTTCTTAGCCGTTACTGCTGAAGAACAAGGTTTACTTGGCTCGAAATATTATGCTGCAAATCCAGTGATCCCAGCATCACAAACGGTTGCTAACATCAATATGGATAGCTTAAACCTATTAGGTAAAGTTAAAGACATCAGTGTTGTTGGTATTGGTAAATCAGAAATGGATAGCCTGCTAGAAACAGCTGCTAAAGCACAAGGCCGTACAGTATCTGGTGACCCTAAACCGTCTTCAGGTGGTTACTACCGCTCTGATCACTTTGCATTTGCAAACATGGGTGTACCAGCAATGTATGCCGGTGGTGGTAGTGAAGCACTTGACGAAGAAACGGCAAATTACCGTAAGCGTATGAGCTTAGTGCTTCGTGGTTGTTATCATCAGCCTTGCGACCGTTACCGTGATGAATGGGATTTATCAGGTGCCGTTCAGGACCTTCAGTTATTCTATCAAGTAGGTTTTGATATTTCAGAACGAAAAGAATGGCCGACCTGGAATGCCACTTCTGAGTTCCAACGCAAATAGATACAAATGAGATTGATTTTCATTTAAAATCGTAATACAGTGTAGCCTGAATAATTTTTAGGTTGCACTGTATGCTCTCACTAACACAAACGAGGTTTATTCCTAATAAAGCGAGGTGTTACATTACGGACAATAAACGCTTAATTTTACCCCTTTTATTACTGATTTCTTTAGCGGTACCTGCAAGCCGAGAATTCACCCTACAAGCGCTTAGTGATGCTTTTTTTCAAGTATCTGTATTTGTTGCAGCCACCTTATTAATCTATTACTACCTTATTGATCGACTTCCTCAATTACAGCTTAGCTATTTACGTGCTAAATCAGGCATTCTAGAGGTGAGCTTTGCGTCTATTTTAGGTGCTTTACCTGGCTGTGGGGGTGCCATTATTGTGGTAACCCAATTTACTAAAAAGCAGGCTAGCTTTGGCTCTGTTGTTGCTGTCTTAACCGCAACCATGGGCGATGCCGCCTTTTTACTGTTAGCAACCCGCCCGCTTGATGGTTTATTAATGATGTTAATCGGTGTTGCTGTAGGAATTATTAGCGGTCAGATAGTTAATACATTTCATAGCCCAGATAAATTTCAACCTGACGAAGCAGGTGAATACTACGAGCAGCCTCAATGCCAACCAAAGGCTTTGAAATTTAGCCGCCCTATTTGGAAGTTTACCCTAGTCCCAAGCTTGATTATTGCTTTTGTTATTGCTACCAATTCTGACCTTAGCGAATTTAGTCAAAGCGTTAATACTGGCGTCACCCTGTTTGGCTCGATCATGGCGCTATTAACCGTGGTTGTGTGGTCGCTGTCTTCTAAAGGCAGCAGTTATAAGCAAGTAACAAGTGAAGAAGCGCCTTGCACACCTCCCTCAAAACTCACGAAAGTGTTAATGGACACGCACTTTGTTACTGCCTGGGTTGTTGCCAGTTTTATGCTGTTTGAAATTCTCGTTAACCTAGTCGGTGTTGATTTAACAGCCTGGTTTTCTGAGTATGCTTATCTTGCACCGCTGGTGGCTGTGGCTATTGGCTTATTACCTGGCTGCGGGCCACAAATCGTAGTGATGACACTCTATATTCAGGGTATTATTCCATTTAGTGCGATGGCAGCCAATGCAATTTCAAATGACGGCGATGCCCTATTCCCAGCTATTGCATTAGCGCCAAAAGCGGCCTTAATCGCGACGGTGTATTCAACAATACCTGCGCTGTTACTCGGTTATGGATTGTATTTTTACAGCATATAGCAAAGACAATATTTACAATTAAAAAAACCAGCCGAGGCTGGTTTTTTTAATGCTTACTAATGTTAGCTCATCGCCATCATCATTTTTGCAGGGTCTTCTAAGTAAGACTTCCATAAGTTATTGAAGCGGGCAATTGTACCGCCATCAATCACTCGGTGGTCTCCAGACCAGCTTACTTGCATAATAGCAGCTGAAACAACATTGCCTTGTGCATCAAAACGAGGTAAATGCTGCAGTTTACCTAAAGCAACAATCGCTACTTCAGGTTTATTGATGATCGGGGTTGCAATTGTGCCGCCAATCGCACCGATGTTAGAAATGCTAATAGTGCCGCCTTTCAAATCATCCGGTGAAACACGACCATCACGTGCTGCTTCAGTTAAGCGGGTCACTTCGTTTGCAACATCTACGATGCTCTTTGACTGGCACGATTTAATGTTTGGTACGAGTAAACCAATCTTAGAATCAACCGCCATACCGATGTTATGATCATCAAAGTAAGTTAGCTCGCTGCAATCATCATTTACTTGCGAGTTTAGTACTGGGAATTGCTTAATCGCTAACGACAGTGCTTTGATAAAGAACGGCATCATAGTGAGCTTAACGCCCTGTTGCTTATACTGCTCTTTAAGCTCACTGCGCATTGCAATCAGTTTAGTTAGGTCAATTTCATCACAGAAAGTAAAGTGAGGAATTGTCGAAACTGAAGCAACCATCTGCTTAGCCATTGCCGCTTTAATGCCTTTAATAGGCTCTACACGATTACCACCAGAAGATGCCACAGATGATACAGGCTCTGCCGCTTTTGGCGCAGCTTGTTGTGTTGCTGTTTGGCTTGGTGTTTCATTCAAGAAATCTTCGATATCTTGTTTATAAATACGGCCGTTTTTACCAGAGCCTGGTACTTGCGTTAAATCAACATCAAGTTCACGGGCTTTACGACGAACAGCAGGTGAAGCAACTGCTTTCTTATTAAGTTGTTTGCTAGAGTTTGCTGAAGCCGCAGGCTTCTGCGAAGGTTTAGTTGCTGCATTTGTTTGTGCTTTAACTACCGCAGAACTTACATCTGGCTCTGCGCTTTGCCCTGCAATGCTCATTTGGAATAATGGGCTGTGAACCGCTGCAATATCACCTTTTTGATAATAAAGCTTTTCAACTTTACCTGTGTACTTAGCCGGAATTTGCACCAATGCTTTGTCTGTCATTACATCACACACAGCTTGGTCTTCTACGATTTCATCGCCTTCACTCACTAACCACTCAACGATTTCACACTCAACGATACCTTCACCGATATCGGGTAAAATGAAATCTTCTAAGTGCTCACCCGCCTCAGATGATGCTTCAGTTGCAGCAGGCGCTTGCGCTTCTTCGCTTTGTGTTGGTGCTTCGCCATCAACATCCATTGCAAATAATGGTGCATGTACTTTCGCAATATCCCCTTTTGCATAATAAAGCTTACTGATCACACCATCATGAACAGCAGGAATTTGCACAAGCGCCTTGTCGGTCATAACATCACAAATAGGCTGGTCTTCTTTTACAGAATCGCCTTCTGCAACTAACCATTCAACAATTTCACACTCTACGATGCCTTCGCCGATATCTGGCAAGATAAAATCTTTAGACATACTGACTCCTAAAACTCTACTGATTGCTTAATCGCAGCAAGCACTTTAAGTGCATCCGGCACATATTCTTTTTCAAGTGCTAATGGGTATGGCGTATCTAAGCCACACACGCGAGCAATTGGCGATTCAAGGTGTAAGAAACACTCTTGTTGAATTGTTGCAACGATTTCTGCACCAAAACCATTCGTGATTGGTGCCTCGTGGCTTACCACTAAACGACCTGTTTTAGTCACTGATTTAGCAATGGTCTCAACATCCCATGGTAAAATGGTACGTAAGTCGATCACTTCACAGCTAATACCTTGCTCTGCAGCTTTTTTAGCGGCGTCTTCGATGATTTCCATCTGAGCACCCCAAGCAAGTACAGTGACATCAGTGCCTTCTTGCACGATCTCAGCTTTGCCAAGCTCGATGCTGTAATCTTCTTCTGGAACTTCACCTGTTGATGCACGGTATAAACGTTTCGGCTCAAAGAAAATAACAGGGTTATCATCTTTAATCGATGCACGAAGCAAACCTTTTGCTTGGTATGGGTTACGTGGCACAACCAACTTTAAACCCGGTGTGTGAGCAAAATAAGCTTCTGGTGATTGTGAGTGATATAAACCACCTGCAATACCACCACCGTATGGAGTACGGATTGTTAGATTGCCAACATTAAATTCATTACCACTACGGTAACGGAATTTTGCTGATTCATTCACGATTTGGTCAAATGCAGGGAAAATATAATCTGCAAACTGAATTTCAGCTAAAGCAGGTGCACCAAACGCCGCTAAACCATTAGCAAAACCTAAAATACCTTGCTCAGTTAATGGAGTATTGAACACACGATGCTTACCATATTTTTCTTGTAAGCCCGATGTTGCACGGAATACACCGCCAAAATAACCAACGTCTTCACCAAAAATACATGCATTTGGATGCTCTGCCATGGTGATATCAAGGGCAGAGTTAATTGCATGAAGCATGTTCATTTTAGCCATTACTTTAATCTCCCTGCAGTTGTTGGATAAGCATCAGGATGCTGCAAAATGTGATCTTTTAGTTCTTCATATTGTTTTTGCAGTGATGGGATTGGCTTATCATAAACATCAGAAATAAGCTCTTCTAATGCTGGCTTTTCAACTTTTTCAGCGCGTTTAAGGGCCGCTAAAATTTCTTCACGAATAGTTTCTTTGTCTTTTGCGTCTTGCGCTTCGTCTAACCAACCTTGCTTTAATAGCCACTTACGGAAACGCTCGATTGGACAGCCTTTATGTTTTGCTTCTTCATCTTTTGTGCGGTAACCACTAGGGTCGTCACTGGTTGAGTGAGCACCTAAACGATAGGCAATCGATTCAATTAAAACTGGTTCGCCTTTAGTAGTCGCAATCTCACGGGCTTTTTTCGTTGCAGCATAAACAGCAAGTGCATCAGCACCATCAACACGAATTGTTTTAATGCCGTAACCAACACCACGTGATGCAATACCATCACCTTTAAACTGTTCATCCGCAGGTGTAGAAATCGCATAACCATTGTTACGGGCAAAGAAAATAACCGGTGCTTCGTGAACTGCGGCCATATTTAAACCAGCATGGAAATCACCTTCAGATGCAGCGCCTTCACCAAAGTAACAAATAGTTATGTTATCGATAGTGCTGTTTAACTCACCTGTTTGGGCATCAATATGACGAACTTTTTGGCCATATGCATAACCTGTTGCTTGCGGAATTTGTGTACCAAGCGGTGATGAAATAGTCATGTAGTTAAGTTCGCGTGAGCCATAGTGAATTGGCATTTGGCGACCTTTACCCAAATCTTTTTCATTTGAGAACATTTGATTCATGAATTGGTCAAGGCTAAAACCACGATAACGTAAAGCTGCTTGCTCACGGTATTGGGCCATGATCATGTCGTTTTGATCAAGCGCTGCAGCTGATGCTGTTACAGCCGCTTCTTCGCCTAGACATTGCATATAAAAGCTAACACGGCCTTGACGCTGTGCTGCTTGCATACGCTCATCAAGTGCTCTAATAAAACGCATTGTTTCATATAGACGGATTGCCGTTGCTTTGTCGATATCAGGTGCGGTTGCACCTTCGTAGATGTCGCCTTCCTCATTAAGAATACTTAATGTAGGGATCGTTAATGCGTGACCGTCAATAAATGACAGTTCATGATTAATGTTTAGCGATACGTTATTTGGATTACTCATAACCTACCTTCTTTCGTTGTCAGAAACCTACGCTACTGCCCTTAATTATATTTTTATCAGCATGAGCTGTAAGGATAAAGTTTGCGCAATATTCAATCTAATTAAATTAAACTGCCGTCACTTTACGTTAACGTAAGTTGTTATTCAACTAATCATAGACGAATAGATGACAAATGGCTAAAAACGCATGGAAAGTTAACTATACAACAAGATAAATTCTTTAGAGTCATATAGTTAACTAAATTTAGATGGGTGTTAATGCAGAGATTTTAAATAAAGTTGCTATCAACTTGCATTGGAATAACAGTAAGCAAAGCGCGCTGACCTAAGGCTACATCAGCGTTTGGGAAGATAATAGCTTCACCGTCTACTTCCGCTTCATATCTGGTCTGACCATCAGTTGCCATTAATTCGCCCTTTGCGAAACCGG
The DNA here is from genome assembly GCF_036680945.1 of Pseudoalteromonas sp. P80D2. Classification (NCBI taxonomy): domain Bacteria; kingdom Pseudomonadati; phylum Pseudomonadota; class Gammaproteobacteria; order Alteromonadales; family Pseudoalteromonadaceae; genus Pseudoalteromonas; species Pseudoalteromonas sp. P80D2. The sequence continues at coordinate 14,431 of NZ_JAZDAR010000029.1, read as the reverse complement.
TGAAATTTTCTACATCATCAGCAAATGGAAAACTAAAGTCTTCGCAAGTACGGTTTATTGTTCTATATACTGAAAACAACTCGAAATCACCTGCATTAAATTCTTTATATTCGACAGATTCTTGACTAATTAATGCAGTTAAGGTTTTTTTGGTTTTCTCAAATCGCGACATGTCGTTTTCGCCAAATGGTTTTACTTGGCCAAGTTCTACCGTAAATGAGTCAGCTCCATGTACATACGACGAGTAGTAACTGAAGGTAGTTGCCGCTGATTTCATCATTAGTACCGTGTTTACGCCACAGCTAAGTAAAAATTGCAGTTGTGATTTTTTCCACGGTTTACCATGTAAGAAAGGATAGACTGCGAACTTTTCATTTTTAGAGCCACGAATTGCAGTGTGAAGATCATAATGAAAACGCTCATTGTCCTGGTTGCCTCTAGCAAAGAAATCAGAAACAACATCTTCAAGTAGCTTTGCACGAACTCGCTCTGGGTTTGAAGCAATGCCTTCTACAGTATGATGACCATTAAACAAACGGTTTAAGTTTTCATCTACAAAACGCTTACCGATATTAATAGATTTAGGATTACCATAAATGAACAGTACACGCTGCTTCAAGGAAAGTTGTTCTGTAATGATTGATTTGATTAATTGATCGCAAATTTCAATTGGCGCAGTTTCGTTACCATGTACTGCACTTGAAAGTACAATATCTTTGTTTGTTTGCTGTGCAGGTTGAAACTCAATGATACCCGTGTCGTGAACAGTGACATCAGTACCATTTGCAAGGGTAAAAGCACAAGATTCTAGTGAAAACTCATTGTTGCGAGTCAGGGTTAAAAAGTCGCCGGTACTTTTTAATTCTTCGAGATATGAAGGAGTTGAATAGCTCATTGTTCTATCCTAAAAATGCGTGAGAGTAGAATACAAAAACGGCTGAGAATCTCAGCCGTTTTAATAGGTAAAAAAGGAATTAGCTAATTACTGAATCAACCAGCTTTTTCGCTTCTTTTTCTAATAATGCTAGATGTTCTTCACCTTTGAATGATTCAAGGTAAATTTTATAAATATCTTCAGTGCCCGATGGACGTGCAGCAAACCAACCGTTTTCAGTAACAACTTTTAAACCGCCGATAGCAGCGTTATTACCAGGCGCATGGGTTAGTTTTTGCGTAATGGCATCACCCGCTAAGGTACTTGCAGTAACATCATCAGCTGATAACGCTTTTAAACGTGATTTTTGTTCTGCACTAGCTGGCGCATCAATACGTTTATAAATAGGCGCACCGAACTCTTGTTCAAGTTCTTTATAAAGCTGTGAAGGTGTTTTACCCGTTACGGCTAAAATCTCTGCAGCAAGAAGACCTAAGATGAAACCATCTTTATCAGTGTTCCAAACTGTACCATCAAAGCGTAAGAATGACGCCCCTGCACTTTCTTCACCACCAAAAGCAAGGGTACCTTTGCTTAAGCCTTCAACAAACCATTTAAAGCCTACAGGTACTTCTTTTACTTCACGGTTATTACGTGTAACTACTTTATCAATCATGCCGCTTGATACGAGCGTTTTACCAATTGCGACGTCTTTTGACCATTCGCGGTTATTTAATAAGTAGTCAATTGCAACTGCTAAAAAGTGATTTGGATTCATTAAGCCGTCAGGTGTAACAATACCATGGCGGTCATAGTCAGGGTCGTTACCAATACCGATATCATAGTCATCTTTTAATGCAATAAGGTTTGTCATTGCATAAGGTGATGAACAATCCATACGGATTTTGCCGTCTTTATCTAAAGGCATGAACGAAAATGTTGGATCAACAGACTCATTTACGACTGTTAAGTCTAAATTATATTTTTCTGCAATGACTGGCCAAAAGTTGATACCAGAGCCTCCAAGTGGATCCACACCAATTTTGATTTTCGCATCGCTAATTGCTTTTAGATTAACAATATTAACTAAGTCATCAACATAAGGGGTAATTAAGTCTTGGTACTTAATAAAACCAGAACGTGATGCTTTAGCATATGGAAATAACTCTACTTCAACTAAGTCTTCTAAAAGTAATTGATTCGCTCTGTCTTCAATCCACTTAGTAACATCAGTATCTGCAGGGCCGCCATTTGGCGGGTTATATTTAAAACCACCGTCTTCTGGCGGATTATGTGAAGGAGTTACCACAATACCATCAGCAAGTTCATTTGGGTTTTCTTTGTTATGGCAAACAACAGCATGACTAATTACCGGCGTTGGCGTGTAATCGTCATTTTCTTGTGCAATGACTTGCACTTCGTTTGCAACAAGTACTTCAATAGCAGAGTTAAAAGCCGCTTCACTCAATGCATGTGTATCTTTACCTAAGAAAAGTGGGCCAAAAATATTGTTTTCTTTACGGTAATCACAAATTGCTTGAGTGATCGCTAAAATATGCGATTCATTAAATTTTACATCGAACGAACAACCACGATGGCCAGACGTACCAAAAGCAACACAATGCTCTGGGTTTTGTTCTAGGTCAGGTTCATTTAAGTAATAAGCAGAGATCAGTTTTGGTACATTCACTAAGCTTGATTGCGGTGCAGGTTTACCTGCATCTGGATGAATCGCCATATTATTTCCTTATGGATTATAAGTAATCACGAATTTTTTCTGCTTCATCTGCGCTGTAGCCTAAGCACAGTGCTACTTCGTGAAGCATCATTTTTTTTCTGGTTGTATTTGAATTTGTCATCACCCAATACTCAGTATCAGTGATATTTTTTGGATTCATGCTGCTACCGCTTTCCAGTAGTGCTTCTTTGCTAGTGGCAAAATAAACACGGTCACGGCCTTTAATTTCAAGCACATTAGCAAAATCTTTTTTATGTGTTCTATATAAAGCAGCTAGTATAAATAAGAATCGACCAACAACACCTTTTTGCATTGCTAGCTCTTCTTTGTTTAATACATTAAACACATTACCTTTCACTTGTGTCGATGCTGTGACAGTTTGTGCAGCCTCTTCAACATTTTCGTCGCTTGGTTCAGGGCTTGTTTCTTTTTCTGCTTGTTCTTGTACTTCAACAACTGGGGTTTCTTGTTCAGTTTTAGTAGTTGTTTCAACTGGGGCATTGGCGCCATCAGAGAGGTTTAATAAACGACGCAAAATGGTTGATGCACTTTCACCAATACTTTGCGTGTTGCTTGCAATGTATTGATATAACTCGTCGTCTATGTCGATTTTTTTCATGTTATTCCTGTCTTTACGGGTCACATTTTAAAAGTTCTCATTGATTATACCTAAGCTCGCAGCAATTCTCTATGTTTTGCATTTTGTAATTTCACTAGGCAAAATACTGCCATTAAAATTAGGAGTTGAAAATGCTATTAAACTACCAACAAATGGGTCAAGGTTCAGACGTTGTATTGATCCACGGTTTGTTTGGCTCACTTGAAAACCTCAATGTAATCGCAAAAGCATTAGCTGAAAATTATCGTGTAACGAATATTGATTTACGTAACCACGGTAAATCATTCCATAGCGATACCATGAATTATCACGCAATGGCTAAAGATGTCAGTGAGTTACTTGAACATCTAAATATTAGTAAAGCGCACATCATAGGTCATTCAATGGGTGGCAAAGTGGCCATGCAATTAGCACTTAATCACCCAGAGCTTATTGGTAAACTTGTTGTGTTAGATATTTCTCCTGTTGCTAATAACCCGCGTCACAGCGCTATTTTTGCAGGCCTAAACGAAGTTGCACAGTCTAATATCACAGATAGAAAAGCGGCTGATGAAATACTTGCCAAGCACATTGATGAAATGGGCGTACGTCAGTTTTTATTAAAAAGCTTTGCTAAAAATGATGAAGGTCACTATCAATGGCGCTTTAATTTAGCTGTTTTATACCAGCAATATGAAAATATTTTAGCGCAAGTTAGTGAAAATGATTCTTGTTTATGTGATACTTTATTCATTAAAGGTAATGATTCTGACTACATTTTAGCAGAACACCGCCCTGCTATTATGGCGTTATTCCCTAATGCAAAAGCAAAAATTATTCATGGTGCTGGTCACTGGCTACATGCCCAAAAACCACTTGCTGTAAATAAAGCAATCAGCGATTTTTTAGCTCATTAATTGGGCTGATAAAATTCGCTGTTTTTGATCGTGCGCACTAAATTATTACAAATTTGTGTGCTATAGTACGCGCCGTTTAATTTAAAGGTTTATACGTTGATGGTCAGTCAGTTAATTAACGAATTTGATACCTTAGGGTTGTATTTTGGCTTAGCCGGTATTTTCTTTTTTATTGGAATGGCAATTCAAGACGTCCTTAAAAAAGGTGATGTACCACGATTTGGCCGATACATCGTTTGGTTAGTGCTATTTTTAGGCTGTTCTGGGTTTATAGCGAAAGGACTTATTCAAGTCTTCTGGCAAGGCGCAGGTGTGGGCTAGACATGGCAAAGTCAGAAACAGATAGAACAACACCCGATTTATTTGAATACGAAAAGCGTCCAGGTAGGCCGAAAACAAATCCCCTACCTCGCGATATGCAATTAAAAGTAAATAAACGTAATCAAATAAAGCGAGATAAAGCACGTGGTTTAAAGCGTGTAGAATTTAAGGTTTCATCACAGTTATATCAAGCATTAAGCGATATGGCAGATGCGCAGAATATTAGCCGTAGCGCGTTGATTGAAACAATTTTACAAGAAAGATTGGCTATTGATAGATAGAAGGTTTTAAATCCATGTCAAGCGTAGGTATTTTTTTCGGAAGTGACACAGGCAATACTGAACACGTAGCTAAAATGATTCAAAAAGAATTAGGTAAAAAGCTTGTAGCGGTTCACGACATTGCAAAAAGTTCTAAAGAAGAGATTGCTGAATTCGATTTATTGTTATTCGGTATTCCAACTTGGTACTACGGTGAAGCTCAATGTGACTGGGATGATTTCTTCCCTGAATTAGAAGAAGTTGACTTCGAAGGTAAACTTGTTGCTATTTTCGGCTGCGGTGACCAAGAAGACTATGCAGAATACTTCTTAGATGCAATGGGCATGATCAACGATATCGTTACTGAGCGTGGCGCAATCGTAGTGGGTCATTGGTCAACTGAAGGCTACGACTTTGAAGCTTCAAAAGCACTAGTAGATGACAGCAACTTTGTTGGCCTTGGTATTGATGAAGACCGTCAACCAGAGCTTACTGAAAAGCGTGTTAAAGATTGGTGTGCTCAGGTTTATGATGAAATGTGTTTAGCGGAACTTGCTGATTAATAACAAGTACTACTCGCATTTACTAGCTGATGTAAAGATGCACAACCAGTTCATTTTTGTTTGAAAAATCGGCAAATAGACGAATTGTTCTTTGCACTTAGTAACTAGGCACGTTATTCTAATAGTTGCTAATGTGTCGTGTGCATCTTGATGATGCCTAGTATAACTAAATAAAATTGAGACAGATTGAATGACTGATCACAACTTGGAATTAAAAAAAGCAGGGTTAAAAGTAACTCTGCCGCGTATTAAAATTTTAGAGATTCTGCAATCTCCAGACAACCAACACATCAGCGCTGAAGATGTCTATAAAATCCTATTAGACAAAGGCGAAGAGATTGGTCTTGCAACTGTCTACCGTGTTCTTAACCAATTTGATGATGCAGGTATTGTATCTCGCCACCACTTCGAAGGCGGCAAGTCAGTATTTGAATTATCAGGTAGCACTCACCATGACCACTTAGTGTGCCTAAAATGTGGTAAGGTTGTTGAGTTTGAAGACGATACTATTGAACGTCGTCAAGAAGAAATCGCAAAAGAGAATGGTATTAAACTGACTAACCACTCTCTTTACCTATATGGTGAATGTGAAGACACTGCTGCGTGTAAAGAATACGCTGAATCAAATAGCTAATTAGCTATTTGTTTCAGACATAAAAAAACCTGCTTTAAGCAGGTTTTTTTATGTCTATTTGAAATCGATTAGATGATTTCTAATAGCTCAACGTCAAAGATTAGCGTTGAGAAAGGAGCGATTGCTGCACCAGCACCGCGCTCACCGTAAGCAAGTTCGTGTGGTACGTATAAGCGCCACTTAGAACCAGTACCCATCATTTGTACTGCTTCAGTCCAACCTTTGATTACACCGCCAACTGGGAATTCAGCTGGTTGACCACGCTCGTATGAGCTATCAAATACTGTACCGTTGATTAGTGTACCGTGGTAGTGTGCACGGATTGTTGAATCTGCAGTTGGTTTTTCACCGTCGCCTGCAGTAAGTACTTCGTATTGAAGACCTGATTCAGTTACTGTTACTTCAGGACGTTTTGCATTTTCTTCTAAGAATGCAATACCTTCAGCTGCAAGAACTTTAGCTTCTTCTTCACGACGAGCTTGGATCTCAGCGTTGATTTTCTCAAAAGCTGCTTGAATTGCTGGGATTTCAACTTGGAAATCGTTACCAGTGTATGCGTCTTTCATACCTTCAAATACAGAATTTAAGTTTAAACCTTCGAATGGATTCGCTTTTAATTGCTCACCCATTTGTAAACCAATACCGTAACTTGCTTTTTCAGCGTCTGTTGTAAAATTATCTGACATGTTTTAATTCACGTTTATTTAGTTAAAAGACGTGCTCATACTAACATAAAAAAACAACGAATATCGCCTAGTTTTACTGCGTTTGCTCAGTGTTTGCACTAATTCGCTGCTTTATTTTATCAATTACAAATGTCGCAACAGGTAATGTAGCGATCATCGAAGCAATAAAAAAGCCGCTCATTAAACCATCTTTGCCTAACATAACTAAAGGCACGGCAATAAGACCCACAGTCGAAATCACACATGCAGCAATGACAGGCCAATGCTTGTCGTATTTGCCAATAAGGTGCCCTACTAACACATTAAAGCCAATACCATAAGCGATTGAAGATATTAGCCCGTAATCAGGCTGCGCATCATGGGCCATAGCTACAAGTACATTGATCCCGCTGTGATAAAAATAAGAAAAGATACACCAAAGCAGAACATGTTTAACAATGCGCATTAGTGTAGAAGAAGACTCGCTTGCTGACATTACTTTTCTCCAGATAGCAAAAAACCGCCCTGAAGGCGGTTTTTCTAAATAATGGTGGAGAGATAGGGATTTGAACCCTAGAGGGGCTACAAACCCCTGCCGGTTTTCAAGACCGGTGCATTCGACCACTCTGCCATCTCTCCGTACGGCGCGCATAATAGTGTTTACTGCGTTCGTTGTAAAGCCTTAAATGTAAAAAACTTTAAAAAAGTAATTTTAATAGTACTGCTTAGGGCGCTTTGCGATTAAAGAGCAAACTAAACAAACAATTAAACTAACAATTGCAAAGCCTGAACCCTGCACTATTACGTCAATTTTATTGAGGTTATAGCTAGGTATAATGACTAATGCAAAGGCTGGTAAGCAGGTGATCGTTAAAACGTAGCAACAAATTTTAAAAGCGCGGCCGAAATCGAAACGTTTAGTGCTTTGCATCCACCAAGTCAGTAGGAGTAATACCACTACAGCAGACAAGCCAAGGTAATGAGGTTGCTTCGTAGACATGGCAACAAAAAAAGTGACCACGGCGCCAACTAAGCCCCAAATTGACCAAGCGAACCAATTTTCTTTTTCACGTAAAAATAAGTTTCCCATCGTTCTCGTCTTCTTTATCGTTATTTTTTTAAGACTATCCATACGTTAACAAAAAATAACCGATTAAAAAACACACTGAAGAAGAATTATTTCGTTTTTTGCATCCGTGCGCTTCTTACAGCTAAGCTAAATCTAAAAAAACTAACATAAGTAAGCTTAATAGTGTCTGACTGCTTAACTGCAAAAAAGTTCCTAATATTTATAAATTCTCAAAAAATGTCTCTGGCTTGTGTCTGATTGGTTTTTTAATGTCGACTTCTGGCGTACCTAAATATAGGTAGCCAACAATCTCATCATCTTCTTTACAACCAAGTGCCGCTTTAACAGCTGGGCTCTGTGCAAAATAACCTGTACGCCAAATGCCCCCTAAACCTTGAGCAAAGGCCGCTTGTTGCATTGCAAGTACAGCGCAGCCTGCACTTTGTACTTGTTCAATACGTGGCACTTTTGGGTTTTCAGTTACATCAGCAATGGCAATGATCATCATAGGCGAACGCAGCGGTAGCTCTTTAGCGCGCTCAATGGTTCTATCATCTTGGTTTTCAGCAACAGCGGCTTGATGGTAGATATCTCCTAATTTATTACGTGCGTCGCCTTCAACCACAATAAACCGCCAAGGCGCAATACAGCCATGATCAGGCACTTTTATGGCCGCTCGCTTAATAATTTCAAGTTGTTCTGCAGTTGGTCCTGGTGCGGTAAGGCGAGGATCTGATTGTCGAGTTTGTAATAGCGTTAAAGCGTCCATGAATATTCCGTAAATGCTTAAGTACGATGCCCCTGAATAATCGGGGCAGAAAACCCAAGCTTATCATTTATCTTTAATAGCAATAAAGCTATTCGATGCTTTTCTAGTTAACCAATAATCTAAACTAACGTAACGACCGCCCCCTACAAAAAATAAACTTAAGAGCATAACAAAGTATATTGCGGAAAACTCAATACCATTATTTAATATTACAGGTTTTCCTTTCGCATAGAGGTACTCTGTATAACCATGCGTTTCTAGCAACTCGCGCATTTTCGTTAATCGCTCACTGGCTTCATTGGAATTGACTAAACTGGCTTCACTTCCTGGTATTGCTAGCCAATTCAGTACTCTCGCAGGGCTGGTACTGGCATCTGTGGGTGTTACAGCAAACCAGCCATTACTGGCATGTACTGTTGTCGCTGCAACCAGCATGGTGATCATCAAAGGAATAGCTGTTAAACGAGTAAATAAACCCAATAATATAAAGATCCCCCCTAAAAACTCAGTCCATGCAGCTAAAAAGGCTAATACAGAGGGCATAGGTAGGCCTAAACCCCAGTCACTATTTCCAAACCAAGCAACAATATCTTCAGATGCTAAAAAGTATTGATAAAAATGAGTTACATCACCGCTTAAAGCTAGTTTATTAAAGCCGGCAATGATCATCACTGGTGCTAAGATCAAGCGAATTAATAGACTCGGTAGCCCGTCTAAAAACTGCAGTTTATTTAAAATGCGATGGTAAAGGGGTATTAGGTGTGTGTTCAACATAGCGGTCTCGTGACTAAATAGATTAATCACATAGACCGCACGTTTTCTAGTTTACTTTCAATTAAATTTTACGAGCAACTTGTAGCGCTTCAAAAATCGCACGTTTTGCATCAATAGCAGCAGCTAGTTTTGCGCCACCAATAACGTGTACTTTCGCGTTTTCGGTTTGATTGTCGAACGTTTCAGTATTTGACACCTGACCAATACAGGCAATCACAGTATCAACATCGAGGATTTGCTCTTCACCTTTTACAGTAATTTTCAAACCTTGCTTATCAAAGCTTAGATACTGACACTCAGCTATTTGTTTAACACCGTGTTGTTTAGCAACTTGACGATGGATCCACCCCGTTGTTTTACCCAGTTCACTACCAAAGCGCCCTGCACTTCGCTTAAGCATGTAAATTTGGCGATTGTCTTTTTCAGGCGCAGCTTCGCATTCAATACCCCATTGAGTTTTGAATTGCTCAATTGTTTGGCCTTTGTGTTCACTTAAAAAGGCAACCATATCAAAACCGATACCACCGGCACCTAGAATCGCAATTTTCTCGCCTAGTTCTACTTCACCACGAATTACTTCATCATAAGCGAATACACGTTTGCCATCACTGCATTCTATTTTGGCTTCACGCGGACGTACGCCTGTTGCAAAAACCACATCATCGTATTGATTGAGCATATTGTCAGTAAACTCAGTACCGAGCTGTAAATCGACATTTAAACGCTTTAATTCATTAGTAAAGTAGTTAAGGGTATGGTTAAAGTCTTCTTTACCCGGCACTTGCATGGCTAAATTAAATTGGCCACCCATTTGTTCTTTACGTTCAATTAAAGTCACTTTATGACCTTTCTCTGCTAAGTAACAACTTGCAGCAAGGCCAGCAGGGCCAGCCCCTACAACCAGTACTAATCGAGACGATGGTGCTTTTTCAAGACTATAATCTAACTCAAAAGCCGCTTGTGGGTTAACCAAACAGGTTGCACGTTTGTTTTTAAACACATGGTCTAAACAGCCCTGATTACAACCAATACAAATATTGATTTGCTCAGACTTATTATTAACGTATTTATTGAAAAACTCAGGGTCTGCTAATAAAGGACGTGCCATCGAAATTAAATCAGACTCGCCTGCTTCTAAAATTCCATTGGCAATTTCTGGAGTATTAATACGGTTGACCGCGATAACAGGCACAGATACCGTTTCTTTCAAGCGTTTTGATGCTTCTTTAAATGCACCTGGTGGTACCATACTGGCAATCGTTGGTACACGAGCTTCGTGCCAACCAATACCGGTGTTAAAGATATCAACGCCTGCTTGTTCAAGTGCTAGGGCTTGTTGTTTTACTTCATCAGGCGTTGATCCATTAGGAATTAAATCCATCACAGACAAACGAAATACAATAATAAACTTTTGACTTACTTTAGCGCGTACAGCTTTAACAATATCTACCGCCAAGCGCATGCGGTTTTCTAAACTACCGCCATAGTTGTCTGTTCTTTTATTAGTGTGGTTAGCCATGAATTCATTAATCAAATAACCTTCAGAACCCATGATTTCAACACCGTCATAACCTGCTTTTTCAGCCAATTTTGCAGAGTTAGCAAAGTCTTTGATGGTTTTTTTAATTGAACCTAACGACATTTCTTTAGGTTTATACGGATTAATAGGTGCCTGAATTGAGCTTGGCGCTTGATTGAATGGATGATAAGCATAGCGACCTGCGTGCAATAATTGTAAGCAAATTTTTCCGCCATGCTGATGCACTGCATCAGTATATGCTTTGTGTTTGATCACATCATAAAATGAGTTAAATGTTGATGCGAACGGAGATAGCTTGCCACGAATATTTGGGCTATAACCACCTGTAATGATTAAACCCGTGCCGCCTTTGGCACGTGCTTCGTAGAATGCACGTAAGCGTTTACGGTTATGCCAGCCTTCTTCTAAGCCGGTATGCATTGAGCCCATAACCAAACGATTACGAAGTTCGGTATGCGGTAATTGTAATTTTTGTTCTAACATTGTGTGCCCCGTTAACTGGTCGAACCTCTATTTGAAATAGATTCTGCGGCAATAACTTAGAATAATCAACTTTTCACCGGTAATTATTCTGTAGCAAATTGTCGTTTTAAACACTCTGTTACTATTTAACAGTTAAATTTAAAGTTATTCTAAGCTAAGATGAGATCACTACTAAGCTGTACTGAATTAAGGATTTATTTTGCTAGCAAAGATATTTAAAGGCATTTGGACCGGGATTAATTTCTCCCGCCGTTTGGTCCTAAACATATTATTTCTATTACTAGTAATACTCTTCTTTGTTGCCATCACAGGTGAAGAAGACCAAGTAAAAGTAGCAGACGGAACCGTGCTACGCCTAAACTTAAATGGCCCTATTGTTGAAGAAAAAACGTATGTTGATCCTGTAGAAGAAGCAATCAACGATGCAACTATGGGTAAAGAAGCACCATCAGAAATTCTTCTTGATGATGTTGTTGAAGTGATCAACCAAGCAACTAAAGATGATCGCATCAGTGTAATGCTTCTTGATCTACAAAAAATGCCAAGTGCACACATCAATAAGCTAAAACAAATAACTAAAGCTATTGATGCCTTTAAAGAGGCAGGCAAGCAAGTTATTGCAACGGGCTATTACTATACACAAGCTCAATACTATATTGCAGCCCACGCTAATGAAGTGTCTATGCACCCTTATGGTGGTGTAAGCATTGAAGGCTACGGTATGTTCCCGCTTTATTTCAAAGATGCGCTTGAAAAGTTAAAAGTGACTCAACATATTTTCCGTGTTGGTACTTATAAGTCAGCGGTTGAGCCTTTTATTCGTAATGACATGTCAGATGCGGCAAAAGAAGCGAATAGCGTTTGGTTAACTGCACTTTGGAACGAGTATAAAACTGACGTTGCTGCGAGCCGTCCATTCGATGAAAGTAATTTCGATGAAGATATGGATGTTTACCTTGCAAAAATGCAAGCAGTTGATGGTAACTCGGGCCAATACGCGCTAAATAATCAGTGGGTTGATTCTTTAAAAACCTCACAACAAATTCGCCAACAGCTCATTGAGTTAGTGGGTGCAGAAGAAACAGGCAAAACCTTTAAGCAAGTAAGCTTCCGTGAGTATTTATCGCTGGTAAAACCGCCTGTTGAGTTCGATAACCCAATCACTGAAAAAGTGGCTGTGGTTGTTGCAAAAGGCACCATTGTTGATGGCGAGCGTAAAGCAGGTGAAATTGGTGGTGACTCTACAGCAGCTCTTCTTCGCAAAGCGCGTCTTGATGACAAAGTAAAAGCCGTAGTACTACGCATCGATTCAGGTGGTGGTAGTATGTTTGCTTCTGAAGTTATCCGTGCTGAAGTACTAGCTCTTAAGGCAGCGGGTAAACCGGTTATCGCTTCAATGAGCTCAGTGGCAGCATCAGGTGGTTACTGGATTGCATCTGCAGCCAATGAAATTTGGGCAGCCCCTAGTACAATTACAGGTTCAATCGGTGTATTCGGTACTTTCATGACATTTGAAAATACAATGGCTGAATTAGGTATTTACTCAGATGGCGTTGCTACAACAGACCTTGCTGGCTTCTCTATTGCACGCCCACTTGACGAGAAAATGTCAGATATCATTCAAATGAGCGTTGAAAATGCATACAAACGCTTTTTAAATGTAGTGGCTGAAGCGCGCAACATGACCCCTGAGCAAGTGGATAAAATTGCCCAAGGCCGGGTATGGATTGCAACTCAAGCAAAAGAGCTGGGGTTAGTTGATAAACTTGGCGATAAGCAAGATGCAATTAAGGCGGCAGCTGAGCTTGCTAAGCTTAATCATTATGATGTTAAGACCATCAAACAGTCTTTAACACCACAAGAGCAAATGCTGCAAGATATCTTTGGCACCGCGGCTGTTAAGAGCTTCTTTGCTAAGTCTGATTCATCACAATCAGTACTAGCAACACAAGCCAACTTACAAAGCCTTATTAATCAGTTAAGTAGTGAAATTGATAACCTAAAAGATTACAACGATCCACAAGGCGTTTACGCTCGTTGTTTAGTGTGTAATGTAATTCAATAAGTTACTTAGCTAAGCGATTTTAGGTATACTAAGCCCAGTTATTTAACTGGGCTTTTTTTATGAAACGTAAACGTATATATATCGCCTATACGGGTGGTACTATCGGTATGAAAAAATCGAGCCGTGGCTATGTTCCGGCAGAAGGTTTTTTAACCGAAACAGTGGTCAATAATGCAGAGTTTAATCGTGATGAAATGCCTTTGTTTGATATTCACGAATATTGCCCGCTCATTGATTCTTCAGATATGTCCCCTGCCCACTGGCAATTAATTGCTGACGATATTAAGAGTAAATACCAAGACTATGATGGCTTTGTGGTTTTGCATGGTACCGATACCATGGCCTACACAGCTTCTGCTTTGTCTTTCATGTTCGAAAACCTAACAAAACCTGTGATTGTGACAGGCTCACAAATTCCATTGTCGCAACTTCGTTCTGATGGCCAAGTAAACTTACTTAATGCCATGTATTTAGCCGCTAATTACCCAATTGCTGAAGTAAGCCTGTTTTTTAATAACCAATTATTCCGCGGTAACCGTGCAACAAAAGCCCATGCTGATGGCTTTGATGCCTTTGCATCACCGAACCTTGAACCATTAGCACTGTCTGGAATTAATATTCAACTGATCAAAGGGCAATTAAGCCCATACGTTGATAACGAACTTCAGGTGTCAAATATCACGCCACAGCCAATAGGTGTGCTTTATCTCTACCCTGGGATAAGCCCAAAAGTGGTTAAAAGTTTAGTTAATGACGACATCAAAGCACTAGTTTTATTAAGTTTTGGCGTAGGTAATGCCCCGCAAGATCCGGCGTTCTTAGATATTCTTAATGATGCAAGTAAACGCGGTATGGTAATTGTTAATCTAACGCAGTGCTTAAAAGGCCAAGTTAATATGGGCGGTTATGCAACCGGTAATGCCTTATTAAATTGTGGTGTGATCAGTGGCTACGATATGACATTAGAAGCCTGTTTGACCAAGTTACACTACTTATTTAGTCAAAAGCTAGAAGTAGAAACAATTCGTCACTTGATGCAAGACAACCTGCGCGGTGAGCTAAGTCGTTAATACAGCAAATACAAAAAAGGCACCAATTGGTCAATGCCAGTCAGTTAAGCTGACTGGCATTTCTTTTTTTATGTGGGTACTTTGATGGCTT